>JBAQSX010000067.1:0-2452 GCA_049296695.1 Methylococcaceae bacterium
TATCGAGTATTAGTGCGGGTAAATGGCAAAACAGCGGCGGTGAAAAATCGAAATTCGGTTTACATGCCCATGAAGTATTGCAATTAATTGAACGCTTAAAACAAGCCGAGTTATTAGATACCTTGCAATTAATGCACTTTCACATGGGTTCACAAATTGCCAATATTCACGATATTAAAATCGCTTTAAAAGAAGCAGGGCAGTTTTATGTCGAATTACGCAGATTAGGCGCGAATATCAATATTGTCGATGCAGGGGGTGGTTTAGGCGTGGATTATGACGGTAGTAAATCAAGACGCGAATCGTCAATGAATTACAGCGTTGAAGAATACGCCCACAATATTGTGCGTAGTTTTAGCGATATTTGCGCTGAAAAACAACAACCCCAACCCAGTATATTTACTGAATCAGGACGGGCATTAACCGCGCATCATGCAGTATTAATTACTAATGTCACCGATATTGAAAGTGTTTATAGTAATGAGCAACTTTTAGAAACTCTGCCCGAAGAACAAAACTTAGTTGAGGCTTATCATGATGCTCATTTTCAACTCAACGAAGCCAGAGCGCAATTTGCTAGAGATAAACTCAGTATTAATGGTTTAGCACAAGCTGAAAATGATTATGCAATTTTATGTCAGCAAATTAAACAACAACTCGATTGGCAAAAACAAAGTGAAGCGATAATACTGCAAGAATTAGATGAAAAACTTGCCGATAAAGTCTTTTGTAATTTCTCTTTATTTCAATCTCTGCCTGATATTTGGGGTATTGACCAGATATTTCCAATTATGCCGATTCATCGTTTAAATGAACAGCCCACACGTCGAGCGGTTATTCAAGATTTAACTTGTGATTCTGACGGTCGTATTGATTGTTATATTGATGGGCAGAATTTAGAAAAAACCTTGCCTGTGCATACCATTAATCGTACAGAACCGTATTTAATTGGCTTCTTTATGGTGGGCGCGTATCAAGAAATACTGGGCGATATGCACAATTTATTTGGTGATACCCATTCTATTAATATTAAACTCGATGATAAGGGCTATCACTTTTATGATTTGCAAGAAGGCGAAGATGTTTCTGAATTATTAGATTATGTGCATATTAGTAGCGAAGAATTAAAAACCGCTTATCGTAATAAATTAATTAATAGTCAATTAACCATTGAACAACAGCGCAGTTATGAACAAGAGTTAATTGCGGGTTTAAATGCTTATACTTATTTAGAGCCTTAATTAAAAATGAATACGTTGCCGCAGAATTTATATCGCACCGCGCAAGTCAGAGAAATCGATAAACTCACTATTCAACAAGGCGGTATTTCAGGGTTTGCTTTGATGAGTCGGGCAGGTTTGGCAGTGTTGCAAACCATTCGCCAACGTTGGACTAATGCCCAAAACGTAGCGGTCTTTTGTGGCGCGGGTAATAATGCGGGAGATGGTTATATTGTGGCCGCTTTAGCCTTAGCTTTAGGTTTGCGCGTACAGGTTTTTAGTTTAATCGCGCCAGAAAAACTCACAAGTGACGCATTAACTGCCTATCAACAATATCGTCAAGCGGGCGGCGTAGTGTTGCCCTTTAGCGCAGATAGTCCAGTGGTTGCCGATGTTTTAGTCGATGCCTTGCTTGGTTCGGGTTTAAATCGCGCTGTCACTGGTGATTACGCTGAGGCGATTGCGGTAATCAATGCCCATGCCGCGCCCGTATTAGCCGTTGATAGTCCTTCGGGTTTAGATACCGATACGGGTACTATCTGGGGTCATGCGGTGCAAGCGGTCTGTACCGTAACCTTTATTGCCTTAAAACAAGGTTTATTTACAGGTCTTGCCGCGCAGTATTGCGGCGAGATTGTGTTTGCCTCTTTAGACGTGCCAGCTGAAATAATCGCGCAAGTTCACGCGTCTGCAAGGCGTGTTACGCATCAAGCCTTGCAGACGCGTGAGCGGTGCGCCCATAAAGGTCATTTTGGGCATGTGTTATTAATAGGCGGTGATAGCGGTTATTCTGGCGCGGTGCGTTTAGCCGCAGAAGCCGCGTTGCGAGTAGGCTCAGGTTTAGTGAGTGTGGCAACTCGCCCTGAACATGCTTTATGGTTAAATGTGCAACGCCCTGAGCTGATGTGTCATGGCGTGAGTACGGCTCAAGCTATGCAATCTTTAATCGCTAAAGCCAGCGTGATTGTCATCGGTATGGGTTTGGGGCAAAGCGACTGGGCAAAAGCTTTATTTGAAGCGGCACTGGACAGTCAAAAACCCTTAGTAGTCGATGCCGATGCTTTAAATTTATTGGCACAAACACCGATAAATCATGACCAATGGGTCTTAACCCCGCATGTGGGCGAAGCGGCACGATTACTGGCTTGCACCACAACTGACATTCAAAACGATAGATTTGCCGCTGTGAGCGCGTTGCAACAGCGTTATGGTGGCGTTGTGGTGTTAAAAGG
>JBAQSX010000068.1:0-9280 GCA_049296695.1 Methylococcaceae bacterium
ACGGCATGGATGCCGAAATCCAGAAACCATGGATGGTAGTTGTTATAAATACATCGCTGTAACTGGATTCCAGCATCCCTGCTGGAATGACATCGTAGTATTTATCCTACTCTTTTGAGGCACTACCCATTTATTTGAACCGCGTTTAATTGAGGCAGTATTCTTAGTCGAAGAATATGCCTTTGATAGTACAATACTAGCAGATTATGCTAAAGCTGAGTTACAAGAAACTAAAGTTGAATGCCTTTTTAATACTCAAGTAACAGCGATTTCAAAAGCTGATAATAATAAACTCATTATGCGGCTCCAAAATAAACAAAGTATCAGTAGTGATTATGTGTTTAATTGCAGTTATAGTGGTTTAAATCAATTTTCAGGGGATTTTAGCCAAACGCAAACGCCATTAAAACAAGAAATTACAGAAATGGCATTATTAAAATTACCGCCTGTATTAGAAAAATTAGGGATTACCGTTATGGATGGCGCGTTTTTTTCATTAATGCCTTCCCATTATTCGCGTGATAGTCGTGTGGATAGAATGCTTAGAGATGTGGCGCGCTATTTACCCAGTATTACTTTGGCAAATTATGTGGAATCTTTATTTGAAATAAAAACGGTGTTATTAAAAAATGAAGCCGATGACGGCAGACCGATTTTATTTGAAAAACATGCCAATCTACCGCAGTGTTATTCAATATTGGACGGTAAAATTGATAATATCTATGATGTTTTAGAAAAATTAGATGCTGAAAAATTAATCGTTATTAATTAAAAGCTGTAGAGACGTTGCACTGCAACGTCTTAATACAAACGTCTGGTAGTGCATTAAAAAAGTAGGCTAGTTAATATCAAACAATCGGAGTTCAAACCTAGGTTTGAACTCCAACTAAAATGGCGTTTTGTTAAAACCTACTCTTTTGAGGCACTACCAAACGTCTTAACAACAATCAATTATTATTCGTGTTTTAATAATGATAAAACCGTTTCATAATCGGGTTCATTGGCAAGTTCACTGACCAATTGCGTATAAATAACCGTGTCGTGTTCATCTAAAACTACAATTGCTCTCGCAGTTAAACCTTCTAATACTGTATCCGTTATTTTTACGCCATAATCTTGAGCAAAACTAGAACGAAATGTCGATAAAGCAGTAACGTGATGCAAACCTTCACTCGTACAAAAACGGCATTGTGCAAAAGGCAAATCCGCTGAAATTAATAATACAACGACATTATGTAAATGCCCTGCTTTTTCATTAAATTTACGCGCTGAAGCCGCACAAGTGGGGGTATCTAAACTGGGTACAATATTTAAAACTTTGCGTTTTCCTGAATAATTGCTCAAATTAATAGTTTGTAATTCTTCATTGACTAAATTGAAATCAGGTGCTTTTGTGCCAATAGTAGGTAATTCACCACTGGTATTAACGGGATTGCCTTGAAAAGTTATAGTTGTCATAGTTAAGTGTGTAAGGTGGGGTTAAGTATTAAATGCTTAATTTTAAGCTACGCTAAAAAAGAGCAGTGGTTATAATAAAAGTTAATAAGTTTTCATTCAATATTTTTGGTAGTGGTTCAAAAGAGTAGGGAATAGAACAAAATAGATTTATTTTTCAATATGTTTAAGCTTGCAACCTACTCTTTTGAAGCGCCACCATATTTTTTACTCATAATAATTTTATCTGAAACTTATCGATAAAACGCTTATATTAGGATTATTCCGCTGTAGCATTATTGTGTAATAATCGTTATTATCAAGTATTACAGTAGAAAAATATAGGAGTGCAAACCTAGGTTTGCATTCCAATGAATATATGATTAGTTCATATTATTAGCATGACAAATAAAAGCAATTAATTGCTTAATTCTTTGCTCTAAGTCATAAACTAATAAATCGGCTGAATAATTATCAACATAATGTCTTGCGACTTTGACTTTATCAGCAGTTTTTTCTTCACCTTTTTTATTATTATATTTAAGCGTATTAGCCCATTTATCTTTTGCTAAAAGTCCTTCTGCTGAAGGATGAACCGCTTTAACACACGCTTCTATATCATCAGCATTAATATAGTTTTCAACTTCTCTGCCCTCAGTTATCCACGCAAAACCCACATCGTTATCAAATTCTTTTTGTAATCGCTGTTTAGTTTCGTAAATTGAATCAGTTTCAGATTTTTTATCGCTATCAAATAAAATACAACTGTTTCTATTTAAAGCGCGTATAGAAATAAAATCGTTGATATTATTTTCAGTTTCTATGTCATTGGCAGTTAAATGACTAAATAACCTGCCACCAAAAAACATAATGGAATAATGCACGCCTTCAATTAATTTATCATCAACACTTTTTAGCCAAAAA
The DNA here is from genome assembly GCA_049296695.1 of Methylococcaceae bacterium. Classification (GTDB taxonomy): domain Bacteria; phylum Pseudomonadota; class Gammaproteobacteria; order Methylococcales; family Methylomonadaceae; genus UBA10906. Next base: position 2,359 of record JBAQSX010000068.1, read on the forward strand.
TTAAGATAGATTCTATCCGATGGCCCTTCAACCCAAATAATGCAATTGGTTTGTAAAATATCTGAGGCTTTATAACCTAAGTCATGACAAATATGTGATTTTTCTTTGGTAGTTTCAACAAATTCAGCCGTTGTTTTACCATTGCTATATTTAACGTGAAAAATACTTGATTCTTCTGCTGCATCTAATAAATGCGCGGAATGAGTGGTAAAAATATATTGATTTGTAGTATTTTCAGAAAGGTAACGAATTAATTTACGTTGTAATAATGGGTGTAAATGTAATTCAGGCTCTTCAACGCATAAAATAGAATCTTCTAATAAGGTAGCCGCAGAAGCAAGAATAATGACTTCATGAATACCTGTACCTAATGATGATAATGGCAAAGTTTTATTATCCATGTGAACCAAAATCATATCTCTACCAAAAGGAATTTCTATAGTAGCTTTTTCATTTTCTAAAACGGTTCTTAGAAACTGATTAATACTTTTAAATTTCTTCTTATCGGCTTGTTTTTCTAGTGGCGGATTTTGTAATAAGGCAAGACGTTCAATAATACCCAGCCCACTATAATCATCTGCTTTTGTACCTTCATCTCCAATTTTTCGGATAGCGGGAATAATTTCAACGTGAGGTATTGCTGGAATAGTTGTAATTTTCTTAACTGTTTCAGGAATCCAATTAGCCTGCAAGCTACCTGCTGACATATTAGTTAATTTTTCCCACACTTCCCTCCATTCATAATCTTTAATAACTGATGATGCTTTGCCTTTATCAAATAAAAGTTCATAATCTGAATTTAAACTTTTAGCTTGATAAACAAAGAAAACACTATTATTTTTTTCTTCAAAAACCTTAGAACTTAATAATTTTTCCCAAAAATTAGAAATTTTTTCTTTATTATTTTGATTGTTTTTGATTCCATCAAAATCTTTAATTCTGTCAAAAAAATCTTTAAATGTTTGAAGAGGAAAAGCAATTTTAGGATTAATCTCTTCCATTGATAAATGTTTATCAATATCAAAAAATTTAGTTTTACCATTATCAAGCCGATTACCTTGAGTTCTTCTTATTGCATCAGGGAGTCCATACTTCAAAAAATTAATAATATTCGACTTGCCAGAATTATTCTGTCCAATAATAAAGTTAATCTTTTTTAATGGTGCAATAACTACTAATTCATCACCAATACTGCGATAACCTGAAAAACCAAAACCTAAAAATGACATATTAATTACTCCAAAAAAAACAGGAGTGCAAACCTAGGTTTGCACTCCAATACTTAAATCAATGCGCCAAATGCGCGGCTAACCATTTTGCCGCTAAATCCTCTGCCATTGCTTTACGCTGGGCATAATCGCTTAATTGGTCTTTATCAATTTTACCCACGTTAAAATACTGCGATTGCGGGTGAGCAAAATACCAACCACTCACCGCCGAGGCAGGATACATGGCATAACTTTCGGTTAAAGTAATCCCCGTATTTTCACTGACATTTAATAAACTGAATAACTTTTCTTTTTCAGTATGGTCAGGGCAAGCAGGATAACCGGGCGCGGGTCTAATACCTTGATAGGCTTCATTGATTAATTGATGATTATCCAAATTTTCTTCACCCGCATAACCCCAATGATTTTGCCTAACTTGCAGATGCAAATACTCAGCAAACGCCTCGGCTAATCTATCGGCTAAGGCTTTCAACATAATAGAACTATAATCATCATGTTCTAATGCAAATTGCGCTAATTTAGTTTCAATACCTATGCCCGTAGTCACCGCAAACGCGCCGATATAATCAGCTTGATTACTCTCACGCGGCGCGACAAAATCGGCTAAACAATAATTAGGACGGCCCGGCGCTTTAATATTTTGTTGACGCAAATGATGCAAAGTTTCTAATACTTCAGTGCGCGACTCATCTTTATATAAAATAATATCATCATCACCATTACTATTAGCAGGGAAGAAACCAATCACCGCTTTAACGCCCAGCCAGTTTTCAGCAATAATACTATTTAGCATGATTTGCGCGTCATTAAATAATTTACGCGCTTCTTCGCCTATCACTTTATCGTCTAATATCTTCGGATAACTGCCCGCCATTTCCCATGTTTGGAAAAACGGTGTCCAATCAATGTAGTCTTTTAAGGTATTAACGCTAACATCATCTATAACCTTAATACCTAAAAATGACGGCGTGACGGGGCTATAATCTGCCCAGCGATATTTATTATCTCGCGCCGCACTAATACTGTGTTGCAAGGTTTTTGATTCTTTACCTTTATGACGCTCGCGCACCTGTTCATATTCGGCTCTGGTATTGGCAATAAACTCATCTTTTAATTCAGTGCTTAATAAATTACTGGCAACGCCCACGCCGCGAGACGCATCGGTGACATAAATAGTCGCGCCATTTTGATAATGCGGTTCTATTTTAACGGCAGTATGAGCGCGTGAAGTAGTCGCGCCGCCTATCATTAATGGAATACTAAAACCTTGACGCTGCATTTCTTTGGCAATATGTACCATTTCATCTAATGACGGGGTAATTAAACCGCTTAAACCAATAATATCCACTTTTTCTAAACGCGCGGTTTGTAAAATAGTTTCAGCAGGCACCATTACCCCTAAATCTATTACATCGTAGTTATTACATTGTAATACTACCGCGACGATATTTTTACCAATATCATGCACGTCACCTTTTACTGTTGCCATTAATATCTTGCCATTAGTTTGTCTATCGCCAGCGGCTTTATCGGCTTCCATAAACGGCATTAAATAAGCGACCGCTTTTTTCATTACCCGCGCTGATTTAACCACTTGCGGTAAAAACATTTTACCCGCGCCAAATAAATCCCCGACTACATTCATGCCGTCCATTAATGGCCCTTCAATAACATGCAAAGGACGCTCTGAATTTAAACGCGCCTCTTCGGTATCTTCGTCAATATAATCAGTAATACCTTTGACTAATGCGTGTTCTAAACGTTTATTAACCTCCCAAGACCGCCATTCTTGGGTTTCGGGTTTAACTTCATTACTACTGCCATCACTGCGATATTTTTCGGCAATTATTAATAATTGTTCTGTGCCTGAGCCATCGTGAGTATTTAAAACCACGGTTTCAATAATATCGCGTAAATCCTTGGGAATATCCTCATAAATCGCTAATTGACCTGCATTAACAATCCCCATCGACATACCCGCTTTAATCGCATGATATAAAAATACCGCATGAATGGCTTCACGCACGGGATTATTACCACGAAACGAAAATGATACATTAGAAACCCCGCCAGATATTAATGCGTGCGGCAAAGTTTTTTTAATTTCGCGGGTGGCTTCAATAAAATCTACACCATAATTATTATGCTCATCAATACCTGTAGCAATAGCAAAGATATTAGGGTCAAAGATAATATCTTCGGGTGGGAAATTTAATTGCTCAACTAATATTTTATAAGCACGAGTGCAAATTTCTATTTTGCGTTGTTTAGTATCGGCTTGTCCCACTTCATCAAACGCCATTACTATAACCGCCGCGCCATAACGTTTGACTAATTGCGCGTGTTTAATAAAGGCTTCTTCGCCTTCTTTTAAAGAAATGGAATTAACAATGCCTTTGCCTTGAATACATTTGAGTCCCGCTTCTACTATATCCCATTTAGATGAATCTAACATAATGGGGACTTTAGCAATATCGGGTTCAGCGGCGATTAATAATAAGAATCTCACCATTGCTTCTTTAGAATCGAGCATTCCCTCGTCCATATTAATATCAATGATTTGCGCCCCGTTTTCGACTTGTTGTTTTGCAACATCTAAAGCCGCCTCAAAATTACCTTCTACTATTAATCGTTTAAATGCCGCTGAACCTGTCACGTTAGTTCTTTCACCGACATTAACAAATAAAGACTCGTTGCCAATTGACATAGCTTCTAAGCCTGATAATTGACAACGTTTTTCTAAATCGGGTATTTGCCGTGGTGGGTATTTAGAAACCGCTGATACTATCGCTTTTATAGTTTGTGGATTCGTGCCGCAACAGCCGCCAATAATATTTAAATACCCCTCTTTTGCCCAATCGGCTAATTCGCTCGCCATCATTTCGGGGGTTTCGTCATATTCACCAAAGGCGTTTGGCAAACCCGCGTTAGGGTGAGCAGATACATAACAATCCGCAATAGAAGATAATTCTGCAATATGTTGTCTTAATTCAGTTGCACCTAAAGCGCAATTAAAACCAAATGAAATAGGTTTAACGTGTTTTAATGAATTCCAAAACGCGCCAACGGTTTGTCCTGATAATGTCCGTCCCGATGCGTCAGTAATTGTGCCTGAAATCATGACGGGTAATGAATAACCGATTTTTTCAAATAAAGTTTCTACGGCAAATATAGCGGCTTTGGCATTTAAAGTATCAAAAACGGTTTCAATTAAAATAATATCCGCGCCGCCGTCTATTAATCCTTGCGTTGCCTCGGTATAAGTAATAACTAAATCATCAAAGAATATATTTCTAAATCCCGGGTCATTTACGTCAGGTGACATGGAGGCAGTGCGACTGGTAGGGCCTAAAACCCCTGCGACAAAGCGCGGTTTATCGGTAAATTCTTCGGCAACTTCTCGCGCTAATTTTGCCGCCGCGTGATTTAATTCATAAACCAAGCTTTCCATTTTATAATCAGACATTCCCACGCTGGTGGAATTGAAAGTATTAGTTTCAACAATATCTGTACCCGCATTGTAATACTCGCGGTGAATGGCTTTAATAATATCGGGCTGGGTTAGACATAATAAGTCGTTATTGCCTTTTAAATCACTTTCCCATTGGGCAAAGCGCGAGCCTCGATAATCTTTTTCATCAAGTTTATAACCTTGAATCATTGTTCCCATCGCGCCGTCTAAAAATAAAATGCGCTGTGCTAATTGTTGTTTGAGTAGTTCTGTTCTGTTCATGGTTTTATCCGTTTTTTATTTTTCTAAAGTTTTAAAGTATCAAATACTTCTTGCAATTCTTCTAATAACTGGTCAAAAGTAATACATAGTAACAATTTATTATTGATAATTGTATTCTCTTTACGCCACATAAAACGCTTTTCTGTCCCCGTAGTTTTTAAAAATTGACTTCTACCAATAATTAGTATTCCGTTGTATTCAATTTTTTTATTCCCAAAATGCTCCTCAAATTTATTTGTTCTTGCATAATCATCCATACGATAATACCAATCCACAATTTGACTGAAGCCATGTTCAAAGCGTGATGCCCATTCTTAACTAATTTGACTGGTATTTATTGATTTTGGTTTGAAAATACTGTTTTCTTTCGCATCTTCAAATTCAACAAACAAAAATTTTGATTTCTTTCGATTAGCAATAACAAAATCCGCTCTAAATTCATTAAAAATTGAAAATTCACTACGATAATATTGAGCTGATTGGCAATTAAAACAATTTCCCATTAACAAAAGCAAATCCGAGTTATCGTTAAAAAAAGTATGCAACTCCGTTTCAGAAAATTCTTTTTTGCTAGCTAACAAATTAGCCAATTTTATTAATGAATTTTCGCATTCACTAATATCAAATTTCTTCTCATCTAGCAATATCATAAGGTCTTCTATCTTTATTAAAAATATCGTGAATAGTAATGTGACTACCCTCTTTTGAATAAAGCAATTTTATGTCAGAATTGACATTAATTAACCATGCTTGTTTATTTGCATGTTTCAACCATAAAGATTCAACTTGAAAATTTTCGCCTTTATCTAAACGTTCAATTAATTGTTTAACTTTATTTTTTAAAGTTGAGGGTGAATCTGCTAATAACATTCTGGCTCTTTCTGAATATGAAATCATGGTTTTATCCGTCGTTATTTTGTTTGTAAATATTCATTCCAAATTGGAGGCAGAGTTTTATTTATACCTTTATCGTTAGATAACATTTCTAGTTGATAATGTTTAGCGGTAACAAAATGAATAAAATCAATAGCCTCACATCTTCCGCTTAGATAAATATGCTTTTTTGTATTGCAAAATCGCGAAAATAAAACTGTTTTATCAAAAATATCTCGGTTAATTTCAACAAACTCAAAATAAGTTAATAAAAACTTTTTTGATTCACAAAAAATTCTAGTTTTATCAACATGAATTGTTCTAAGTGCTTCTACATAAACTAATCCATTAATATAAAGGTTGTGTTCTTGCTCAATGAGTTGACCTAATTTTTCTTTTGCTTCAGGTTTTTTATTAAAGAAATCAATTAGAATATTGGTGTCAATAAAATAATTCATTACTCGTCCTCTTGTAATGTTTTTACAAGATTTGCAAAAGCTTCTTTGGCTTTTTTCTTTTTATCATCATTAGCACGAGATAGTCTTTCTAAATTCAAATCGACATCAAAAAACTCTCTGACAATATCATTTAAAAAGTAGTTTTCAATATTGGTAATAGGTTTGCTTTTAACAATATCGCCTTCGCGTACTAATTCATAACCTTCACCGTCTTTTAAACCTGCTAACACTAAAGGCGAATGCGTTGAAATATAAAACGTGGTTTTGGGAAAAAATTCGCGCAGAATTTTAATAATTTTAGTTTGCCAGCTAATATGTAAGTGCGGTTCTATTTCATCAATAAAAACGATGCCTTCAACTTCGTTTAAGTTTTCTACATCTGTCCAGCCGCCATAACCTGCCACAATTTCTTGAAAAATTTTAATAATTGAAACGTAACCTGTGGATAATTTATCAAGCGGAATATTATTAATTAATAGCTTACCTTCATAAAAAGACACATCGAGTTTTTCGCCTTGCTGTGTTTTAGTGACTAAATTTAAATTAGGTTCTAGTCTATCAATTAATTTTAATACCGTAGCCGCTTCATAAACTTTATTTTGGCTTTGTGTTACAAAATTAGGATTAAT
>JBAQSX010000069.1:0-23421 GCA_049296695.1 Methylococcaceae bacterium
ATAAACCAGCGCAAACGCCGAGAATAATATTATAAAAATCAAAGTCATGAAGTCTTAAGCGGTCAGACAAAATCCGATAACGTTTCATACCACCAATACTATGTTCGACTATTATTCTTTCAGATGCCATTGCTTTATTACTGAGTTTTTGTTCATCTGTTAATGGATTTTTTTTAGTATTTTTATATGGAATTGAAATGGTTTTGCAAATATAATTTTTAGCGATACCTAAATATCCTAGGTCTACTTTGACATTAAGGTTAGTGAAACAGTTTTCATTAGGAGGAAACTCTTCTTTTAATAAACGATAATCATGGTTTTTTCCTTGATACGGACTACTTAAATATCTTATTACTCTATCTTTTGTTGCTATTATCGTTTCCTTTAATGTATGGGCTTTTTTTTACCTGAATAACAGGCTTTTTGTTCTTCTTTATCTTTAGGGCGTTGAATTCTTTGCTCAGTTGCATCGATAATAATCGTATCTTCACCTGCAAAACAATCTTCAAATTCTTTTATAGTCATGAAGTTACGAAAAGGCAAACGACCTAGTGTTAATAACGTTTTATTTAACAAATCAACGCCTGTTTTTTGATTTCTTTTTGCATTTGAAGCATTCATACCGCACATTAAACCCAATATATCGTAATTCAAACCAGATTTTAAACTAATCAACGTAAATAAAAGTAATTCTTCTTCATTTTTAATACAATACTCTATGTTACTATCAACTAATCTAGCTTTTAGCTCTTTTCCATAGACTTCTATATAACTTAGTTTAAACTGTTCTAATAACTTATAGAACTTATCTTCTTCAAGACCTGTTGCTGATTTCCATTGTCTTTTATTTTTTAAGTCTTTTGTTGATATTTTCATATTTATTTCGCTATCATTTATTATAAAATCCGAGTATTTTATATTATTTTATTCTGTCGCAACAAGTCTAAAGTAAATACGTTGTACTTTAATGAAAGAGAAGTATATATAATAATTCAAAAAACATGACACAAAAAGACATCATTTCTAAACAAATTTTCAAGCGAATCTTTGTTGATATAGCCACCTATATTTTCAAACTCGATTTGAAAAATGTTGAATTAATTGAAACCGAGCAACAACGCATAGAAGACCGCCGCGCTGATTTAGTGGCGAGTGTTATTGATAATACAGGCAAAACCTTTATCGTACATATTGAAATTCAAAATCAGAATCAAGCAACTATGCCAGAGCGCATGTTGCGTTATTTAACCGATATTCGATTAAATTATCCTAATCAACAAGTTTCTTTATTATTGGTAAACAGCCATTAACAATGGCAAACAGTATTAGTTCTGAACAATTGCAATATAATTATACTATGCTGGATATGCACGATATGGATTATCAATTTTTCATACAGCAAAATTCCGCCGATGCTTTAGTTCTAGCGGTATTGTGTGATTTTAAAGATATAGTAATTCGTTTTTTCATTGGTTATTATAAGTAATTTTTTAAGATTAGGTTTAAAAGCTTATAGTGAAGATTTTAGGAAATGTGTTATTGAGAATTACAATAAAGGCGGAACGTGTGGAGAAATACTCTCAGTTTTCAAAATAGGACAGAATACATTAACAAGATGGATTAGAGAATATCGAGAAACAGGAAGTTATAGCGTAAAAAAACGAGAAGGTTATAGAAAAAGAAAAGTCAATGATGACGAACTACTTTCCTATATTGAAAAGAATCCAGATGCAACCTTAAAAGAAATAGCAAAAGAATATGCGGTTAGCTTTCAAACGATTTCACATCGTTTCAAACTTTTAGGCATTTCTCGCAAAAAAAACATTTTTATATCGAGAACGTGACGAAGAAAAAAGAAAAGACTTCATAGAAAAGCTTAATTCTTTTAAATCAGAACACATTGTTTTTATTGATGAAAGCGGGTTTGATGAAAGTTTAATAAGAGAATATGCGTGGTCTCAAAAAGGAAAAGCCGTTATTGCAGAAAAACGCGGTAAAAAGTCTAAACGTTTGAATTTAATTGCTGGTCTTTTTAATCAAAAAATAATCGCACCTCTTGCATTTAATGGTTATACCGATTCCAAGTTATTTAATATATTGCTTGAAAAACAGTTACTACCTTTAATTACCTAAAGGCAGTGTTTTAGTTTTAGATAATGCTTCTTTTCATAAATCAATTAAAACTAAAGAATTAGTTGAAAAAGCAGGTTGTCATTTATTATTTTTACCACCTTATTCTCCCGATTTAAACCCTATCGAGAATTTCTGGGCAATTTTAAAAGCTAAAGTCAGAAACTTAAGTAGTTACACCGCTTTTCTTTTTGAATCTATTGAAATAGCTATGCAATCATAATAATAACCAACAAAAATTGGAATCACTATAATTGAATGTTGCCCAGTTTTTCTTGCACCCGTTGCCTTGCCCAATAACTTTCTACGCCTTCTTCAAAGGTAAGCTGTACCACTGACAAACCAAAAATAGTGCGCGAGCGAATCGTCTGCACGCGTGGCACATTACGCATTTCAATCTCAACTGGCACAGTGACTTGACGTTCCACTTCTTCGGGCGCACGACCTGTGTAAGTAGTAATAACTTGAACCATTTGCGAAGAAATATCGGGATAAGCATCAATTTGCATCACCGAAAATGACCACAAGCCCAGCAGTAATACCGCCACGGTACTGCACAGCACCGCTAAACGATGATGCAGGGCAAGTTTTAGCAGTTTAGGAATCATGATTTACCTTTAATGTTGAGTGATAGATTTACGCAGAAGAGCAATTTTTCCACGAAAAACACAAAAAGCACGAAAAGGAAAAACGCTATTTAATTTTTAGAAAGCGCGTCCAAATTTTAATCCCTATTTTTTGTGTTTTTCGTGCTTTTTGTGGATAATTACTTATGTTATTCAATTATTTGGGCTGATTGAGCAAATGCACGGTGGCTTTATCTTTTTGTTCAACCACAAACACAATGCCTTTGCCTTGCGCTGTTTGCCATATCGTTAAAAATTCATTCAGCGGCACTTGAATATTACCCAAAGCTGAATCAGCTAAATAGGCTATATTATGATAAATTCCTTTTAATACGCTGAAATGCTTATACCCTTGCGGTTGAATAAACACAATCACAGGGCTACTGAGTTTTTTAAGATTATCAGCATCCAAATAAAAACCCATTGCTTTATAACCGCGTTGTCGCGCTACGGTTTGCAAATCTAATAAAGAAAAACCTTGTTGTTGTTTTAATAAAGCTTGTGTGGGCGGCAGAGGTTTTAATAATTGTTGCAATAATTCTTTTTCAGTGACGCTATCGCCTAAATCATAACGTAGTAATGTAGCAAGAGCCGCCGCCCCACAAGAATAATCGGTTTCTTGTTTAACAATAGTATTAAAATCATTTTGTGAACTTAAAGTATTAGGCGAGTTTTTAGAAAAACTACAGCCCGTGATAATAATCAGTAATAAAGGGATAATTAATTTATTCATAGTCATAAAAAAAGTCGGATTAGTTGATTAATCCGACTTTAAGGGTGAATTATTTTAGGTATTTTAATGATGTTTAAATAGTTTGTAGAGACGTTGCAATGCAACGTCTTTATTATTCCATAATCATACGATAACAAAATAATAGCAATATTACATAAAACCACTTTCATCACAATAAAAAAAGTCGGCTTAAATTCAAGCCGACTTTTTATAAATCCTAGCATTAAACACGGTGTTTAATTAACGTTGTGTCACTACACCCGCACTAGGGGTTGTTGTTGCTTTTATATAATCTTGATAGGCTTGATAATCTTGCGCGGCTTTAATACCCACCAAAATATCCATATTATTACCTAAGCGGTCATATAAAACTTTGTTTTCAGTAACGGCAAAAAATTCTCTTTGATTAGTTCCATCTCTAAGCCATTCTTGCCATGAATTAATCAGCCATAAAATATCACATTTACCTGCACATTTTGGAGGTTGTCCTTTATTCAGAAGACAAAGCGGACTAGGCCCTGGACATTTACCCGCTACATTAGCTAATTCTATTTGTGTAATCGCTTGCGCTGAAATACCTTGCAGACTGCTAAATGAATCATCGGCGACTGCTACATTTAATGAACTTAGCAAAGCAAATAGGACTAATAATAATTTAGTTTTCATAATTGATACTCATTTGAAAAGGATTTAAGTAATGCCCCTTAGGGCAACGGAATTGTAACAAAATAGTTATTACGGTTATATCTATTAATTAATACTATCACCGGCTTTGGGTAATAAACCACCGCGCCCTAATTTAGTTAAAGAACTTTCTTTATTAGTCGCGCAAAAATCTTCGCTTAATTTATCGGTATTGGCTCTTATTAAACTTAAATTAGTCAATACGCCACTTAAATTCAGTTGCGGGGCATTAATAGTGACCACGCCATTTAAACCATTAGGCGCGCTAGCTTGAATCACATTATCCCCAAATTGACCTTGGGCAAATAAGTATGGAATATTACCGCCACTACTAAGCTGATTACCGCTTGGAATGAGTGCATTGACATCAATATTAATCAAACCGCCGTGGGCATTTTTTACTAAAGTATTGGCTTGAATAAACCCCGTTTCCATCACCATCACAGGACTGCTTAAAGTAATATTGCCACCATTACCATTACTGCCCAATGCCGAAGAGGTAATCTGAGCATTATTTAAACGCAACCAATTACTAATAGCAATGGTAATATTACCAGCGGCAATATTACCCAGTGATTCAGTTGTGATTTTGCTACTAGAATCCATTATCAGCACTGGGCTACTAATATTAATCGAAGTCGGACGAATGTTATTAGGCTGGTCTATAGTGGCTCTATTACGCATCGAAATTTCTGCATCATGACTTAAATGAATATCCTCACTAGCGTGAATAATAATATCACCTGTTTGCCCCAAACTACCCTCTTTAGCGGCTGAACTAATATCGGTAAAATGACCATCTAAACTAATATGTTTTGCATTAACGATTATTTGCCCTGCCTCACCTTTTCCATAAGTGATATTTTGTAATTCACCACTATTTACAATTTTTAAATTATTAGTAATATTTAAATCTATTAGACCCGCATTACCAGTAGAGCCAACAAGTGCTGTGGTAGCTATTCCAGTAAAAAATTTTTCTGCTCCACCACCATCAATTGTTAAATCATTGGCTTTTATTAATACTTTATTAGAATGTCCTTCTGCATAAGTTAATGAATTAATTTTACCGCCACTCAATATTGATATCCCATCAACATTTAATTTTATTTGTCCTGTATTACCAAATCCGTCGGTAATAGAATAAATACCTGTATTTTCATTAGCCTGTCCATTAATAGTTAATTGTTTAGCCGTTAATGTAATAGAACCCGCGTTACCTTCTGATAAAGCGATTGAACCAATAGCGCCGCCATTTAATATATTAATATTATTAGCATCAATTACTATTTCACCTGTGCGTGCCGTACCATAATTATCCGTTGTAACACCTGAGCCATTAATAATATTCAAATTATCAGCTTGTATATTTACACCTTTATCAAGCGTTGCATTAGTATTGCCTAAATTATCGGCTTGTAAAAAACTATTATCGATATTAATTAAACCACCACGCAAAGCTAATAATCCAGCACCATCACCGCTAGTATCGAGATGACTATTATTAATTGTTATATCACCGCCTGTGGCTTTTGGTGTTAATTGCCCAATAGCTACAGTGCCTCTACCTTGTTGCGCGGTTAAATTTAAAAAGCCTTGGGGAATATTTAATTGAGTGGCATTAATAGTAATTGCACCCGCACTAATATCTAAAGTATTGCTGGGGTTTAATTGAATTTCTGAACCTTGCCATGCGTACTGACCGCTATCGTTTATATAAAATCCACCATTACCTAAAAATTGAATATCAGCACTTCTATCTTTCAAAAAACCATAAGCCTCAGGCGTTGCCGCACTTAAATGACTGGTTTTTGCAACATCCATAGTTAATACATCACCATTAGTAAACTGTAATTCATTGGCGGTACTTAAATAAAGTGAGGCGGGAACATCAACACTGGCATTTTTATCAAAAATAATTCCTGCGGGATTAATTAAATAAAAATTAGCATGACCTGTGGGCGTGGCTTGTAATAAACCATCAATGGTAGAAATAGAACCGCCTGTGACGCGGGTGATAATATTATCTAAATAATTGGGTGTGTTTTCAGTAAAACTCACGCTTTGCCCAGTATTGATATTAAACTGGGCAAAACTGTGTAATAGATTATGACCGATGGTCGTGCCTAGGTTTTGCGGAATAATAACCGTATCGCCTGTTAGTGTTCGCACCGAGCCAACACTGCCATCGGTGATAATCGGATAATCTAATATAGCATGAGGGTTAATAGCATTTTCATTACTTGGCTTAATAATATTAATATGATCCAATGGATTATTTGCCATTAATGATTGTATTGCGCTGATATTAGAACTGTCATTAGCACAAGCCCTAGATACGGTACTTATTTCTATGATTAGCAATATACTAAATAATAATTGATGTTTTCGTGTTAATTCATAATTCATATTATTAATTCCCGTGCTGTTTTATCTAAAGCTTAGAGTATTAAAATTATGTAACTACCTAGCTTGCTTGCTTGTGTCTGAATCAGGATTCTCAAGATTATAGGACTACAGGATAAATCCTGTGAATCTTAAAATCCTGTAAATCCTGATTCAGACAATGGAATAATTAATTGAGCTAGGTAGTTACAAAATTATTATGACAAGTAAAACAGTTATTTAATTCCTTCCGTTTGCAACGCTTGGACTAACATAGGCTTTAATAAAATCGCACCATTACCAATAATGCGCTCACCACCTTGCAAACCGTGCAGAATTTCTACGCGCCCATTCATGCTCTCGCCCACTTCCACTTCGGTGATTTGCCACAGCCCATCACCTGCATTAATCAACACATAATCCGAATCATTACTGTGCAGTACACCATCGGTGGGGACTAGCACGGCATTACGCGGGTCTGTGCCTAAACCAATTTCAGCATACAGCCCCGGTTTAAATTGGTCTGCGGTATCGTTTAATTCAAAAAATACTCGCAACGTATGCCGCTCTGCCGATAAAGTAGGCGCGATGCTACGCACTTTGCCTGTAAATACTTGATTAGGCAGACCATAAAATTTAGCCGTACAAGTTTGTCCTGTGGACACTAGGCTAATGCGTAACTCAGGCACGTCCGCCATAATCAATGACACGCCCGCCTTGGAATTTTCTAATAATTGTGGGTCTACGCCTTCTTGCAATAACTTACGTTCTAAGGCGGCGCGGTTGCGTGTGGCAACGGTCAATGCGGTTTCGGCTTCATAAACGTCTTTTTGTCCTTCGAGTTGCACTTGCAATAAACTGGCTTGGGCGGCAGTTAAATCAAGAGTCGCCTCTGTGCCTGTTGCCACTAATTTGCTGAGTCTATCAACAGCGAGTTTTTGAGAATTGTATTGTGAAGCGGTGAGTTCTTTAATTTTGACAAGGCGTTTAGCGTTAAACTCTTTTTCAGCTTGAGCGCGTTGCCAATCGGCATAAACACCTGCTAATTCAATACTATTAAATTGCCATCTATCTTCCATAGGCTCAGAACCTATGGGCAGACGCGCCACTACCGCGCCTGTTACTAATAATAAGGGCGTGGTAATACGCTGTTTTTGTACTGTAGTAATATTGAGTTTTTGTTCTAATAAACTGCCCGTTTTAACGCTAATTAAACGTGAGCTTTTTAATTCCACTACAGGCGGGGTATTATTACTATTAGATTGTTCTGTAGTATTACTAAAACCTAAATTAATTAATAAAAAACTAGAAATTAATACACTGCTATTAATTAATACTTTAAATACTAATTTATTCATCGAATCACTTCTTTACCGATAACGGCGTTAAGTTGATATAAAGCGTGCCAATAATTAGATCGCCCACTAATATGTACTCTATAGGTTTCTAAATAAATGCGTTGCGCATCTAACACTTCAATTAAAGTTTTACCGCCTAATTCATAAGCTTGATAAATTTTATCGCGCACTTTGGTTGCCGCTTCTAATTGCCCCGAATCATCATTGGTTAAAAATTGATAAGCAGAATTAAAAGCATTAACAGCTTGTTCAATTTCAGAACGCGTACTAATGATTTGCGCTTGCAGATTTAATTGGGTTTGCGTGTATATTGATTTTGCTTTGCTGATATTACCTTGGTTTTTATCAAATAAAGGTACGCTCATATTAACTGCCGCAAGCCACGCATTGGCATCGGGAAAACCTATGGCTTGTTGTTGAAATTAATGGGTAAAACCAAAACTGGGGGTCACTTGCGGATAAGCTTTGCTTTGCTCGAGTTTTATATCTAAATAATAAGCGACAATGGTATTTGCAATGCGCAAACGCACGGTGTTGGCAAAATCTGACTCAACAGCGGTTATTGCTTGTTTACTCGCCGCCATAGTGGTAGCGCGTTTGCCAAACATAAACCAATCAATAGGCATGGAGACAATAAAATCAAACTGCGGCGGGCCACCTTGACGCGTAGGTGTAAATGTTTGACCCAACGGCATTAATTGAATATCAGTATTCACTTGTGGGTTGGGCAATAAGCTAGCAGTTAATAAATCCGCTTCGGTTTGATAAATTGATTCTAAGGCGGCGCGAATAGTGGGGTCGGCTTTTAAAGCGGTTTGCACCACTTGATTGAGTGATAAATCTTGAGTGCTGGGCGCGGGGCTAATTTCAGGTGCTGTGGCTGAAAAAGTGGCGGGGGTTGTTAATACTTGTTCATATCTAGGCGATATATTGGGCGGGGCAGGTTGCACAGTACAACCACTGGCTAATAAAAGCGTTAATAAGCAACTGAGTAGCAAAACGAGAGCTAAATAAGCGTTTAAATTCAATCATTATTACTTTTGTAGGTTTGATATTGATTTTTATAATCAAAGTGATATTTAAAGATGTAGCTAAATACTAGTATAACCCGTTATTGCTTAGGAAAAACTTATGAGAATTCACCTGTTAAGCCAGTATAATTGCTAAAGTTATAGGATAAAAATTAGCAATATAAGTTTTTTAAATAATTTTATGCAAAAAATACATTAATATTTATTTAAAACTGATTTTATAGAATATACAGTAAAGTCAAATTAAGATAATTGTAGTATAAATTCTAAGGCAGTGGTTCAAAAGAGTAGGCTGTAATCTTAAATATATTGAAAAATAAAGCTATTTTCCTCCATTACCTACTCTTTTGAATTACTGCCCAATATCTATTATGAATTTAATCATCCTCATAATAGTTATATTTTTCTAAAAGATATTCGGCGTTATATTTTTTTGATAATTCAGATAACTTATCAGCAATTGTTTTACCATAAGCTTTTTTCATATCTTTATATTTAACATTTAAGCTAATTGATAAGAAAAACCATACTAAATATTTTCGACGTAAAAAAATATGTCTCAAGACATATAGTTCTATCAAACCAAAAAGTAACATAAAAAACACACTCAAAGAAATTTTAAACTCTTTAGATGTTGAATGTAAAAATATTATCTTAATTGCTAAGCATATGCCCATGGAAATTATGCCAATACCTAAAAATACTTTTATTCTTTCTATGTTGAAGCATAATTCTATTTTTATTTTATTGAAAATATAACTATGAACAGAATCGTTTGTTATTATGTTAAAAAGTTCTTTTTGCAATAAACTCTTGTTTGCATATATAGGTTTAATTTTATCCGTATAACATAATAGCTGCGCCGCAAATTCTAATGATCCTAACATGCTAGTTCTAATCACGTTTTCTGGCTCTGCTTGTGTCACTTTCCAAATTGCCGCCGCACTCACATTAGCTTTATCCATTAATCGCTGTACGCAATAATTGGCAAACAAATATTCCAAAAACGATTTATGCGGAAATTTCAGCGCGTTGGCACGGGTTAAATCTTTCACCAAAATTCCATAAGTACGCACATCGGTTTTCACCGCTTCCAACGGGTCATCATTATCTTGCAAACGCAGTTTTAATGGCTTGCTAGTATTGCTACTTAGCGCATTGCCTTGTAAAGAAACCTCCTCAGGAATCACCGCGTAAAGCTGTTCCACAATTTGATTAAACTGCGGCAAAGTAATTTGATTCGGTAATTTTCCCTTTGCCATAAACGCGGCAATCCCATCCATAAAATAACTGCGCTCTAACTCATTCAACACCATAAACTGCCGCCCATCACGGATTTTTTCCGTTTGCCGTTTATAACTGTGCTGAATAAACAAACCAATCACTAACGCCGAATTAACATCTTGTTGGCGCGCCCGCAATTCCGATTTATCCCATAATTGACCCACGATATACAGCAAAGACGGACGCGCCACAATGTCATAAAACTTGCTGTCTTGCGCCGCTAATTGACTGATTTCTCGCCGATTTTGCGCAGTCGCCGTGCGTAAACTTGCCTCAATTTGTGCAGGTGAAAACGGTTGTAAATGCAACGCCTGCACATAAGCCCCCGTTGCGGTGGATTGGTCAACGCCTAACAAGGCTTTTAACTCGCGGTCATCTAAAAAGAAATTCGGACGACCTGTGATTAAAATTTTCGCTTTTGGATAACAAAACCGCCATAAAGAACGAAAATGATTAAACCGTGCATCGCCATCGGAGACTTCCGCCATTTCATCAAACCCTTCAAAAATCAACAGCAATCGCCCCGCTTGTTGTAATTTCATTAAGGCTTTCGGGTCAATCCTATAATTACACGTCCATTGAGCCAACAATCCTAATGGATCTAAAGTTTTCGGACTTTTGCCGCGTAACTCTAATAAAATCGGAATGCGCGGCGGTTTGCCGTTGTATTGCTGTACTAAATGATGCGAAAACATCAGCGTTCCAGTGCTTTTGCCTTGTCCATATTCACCTAATAAAGCTAATTGTCGTTGTCCAGCTTCGTTTAACCAATTTCGTAAATAAGTTTCTAAATCTTCCTCAATTGATTGATTATTTTCGCCTTTCAAAGCAGACGGCACATAAATATCTGGGAGTTTTAATTCAGAATCAGGCAAGCAATCAAATTCAGCTCGTTTTTTTAAATCTAAAAAATAATCTTCAAAATCAACTAAGCCATCTAATAACCATGCTTCGCTGTATTGCTGAATTTTAATATTATTTTCTAAAGAATAAATCTTTTCGGCTTCGCCTTGTTGCACAATAATTATCATCTCACATTGGGTGAGTTCATTATTCAACTCACTAACATAATCTATAAAAGCTTTTATTTCAGCATCATTTGGATTTTGACGAATGCAAAGAACGGCTGTAGTTTTATTCTGTTTAATATTTTCACCTAACCAACAATGGACTTTTTCGTGCCAGTTTTCATCATTTTCTGTTTTAAAACGGTAATAGTTATGCCAACGCAATGTTAATAATTCAATTGCTTGAATTCGCCACGCTAAACTATCGCTCGGTACTTCTAAAGCACTGGGTTGATTACTGTAATCGGTTTGGTTATGAAGCTGTAAATCTTTCTCTTCATATTTTCCCAGCAACATTTTGATGCCTTCGGAAATAAACAAAACATCTTCATGTCGTTTTTGTTGTTCGGCTTGATTTTCAGAAATTGCGCCGTTCCATTGGCTAAATGTGCGTTGAATTAACCACGCCATCCAAGAAACAAACAGAAATATTAAAATTTTGTCTGAGCTATTAAGTTCTTCAAACTGAGGGGCGGGAAGTCCAGCATAATGGGCAATTAAGCCCATGATTGCAGTCCAAGGCGTTTGATAAAAAGCAGTGGTAAAAGCCAGTGCCACTAAAGAAGTTAAAGCAAAAAGCGCGGTAAAGGCATATTTTTCGCGTGTGGGGCGAGCGATGAATTTTATGTAAAAAAGCCATGCGGCTAAGCCGAGACTAAGTACCGTTAAAATGGCGATTACACTGTACAAAATAAGAGTGTTCATAAATATTCCTAAAATTTAGGTTAGGATACTACTAAAAATAATTTCTCGATATTTATAGTAGATATTATTTCAGAATATCTGAATAAAGAAAAAACAATAATAAAAACAAATAGTCATGCTTTAAATCTTGTTTTTTAAGTTTCTTTTAAAAATTAATTAGTTATAACTTTTTGAAATAATGTCTAATTAATGGAATTACAACAAGATACTAAAACATTTTATTTTTTAGAGTCATTAATTGAATTAAGCAAAACGGAATATCCAGAGCTTGCCAATTCTATTCGTCAATTGTATTTTTTACTTAAAAAGCATAAATAAAATTGGCTTTTCTGTAAGATGAAAAAATTAATATTCTAGCTGTCTATTAAATTATCTAATGCAACGCATTCCAAACGTCTTGTAATAATTGCTGGCAATAATATTCAAAACGACTATCTAATAACTGACTCGCATCAATACCACCATAAAGCCGTTGCAATTCCAATTCATAGTCTTGCTCAATAGCGCGATTTAAACTATCGATAGCGGTCATTAAAGCCGATTTATCAGCGCGTTTTCCATATTGCAATTTATAATTTTGTTTAATATAAGCAAATGCCGCTTCTACAAAAAACGCATCTGGACTTAATAAACCTTGCTGATAAATCTCGCACAACAAAGGCAAAAAATTAGTATTACAATGCTCAGGTAATAATATTAAATCCTCATCACTGCTAATTAAATAAGTCGTATGCGGCTCTATGGTATTCATTAAATTATGATGCAATAAAGCGCACATAAAATCCTTGCCTTTTAAATTCGCATAACGATAAAACAAACTACCGTTTTGATAACGATGCGAAACCAAACCTATTAATCGATATTGATTATAATTAACTAAACAATCAATCGCTAAATCCGCTAAAGGCTGACCTAATTGTTTGGCTTCAATTCGCTCCACAAAGGCTTCAATTAAATGTTGTTGGCGTGTAAATTCTAATTCACCCATGCCACCTGCTAACCAATGACCTTGGGCTTGCAAGGTTTTAACATTGAATGCTTCACCCGCCAAACGGGTGTTTATCCAGTTTTGTGCAATCGTATAAGCATCTAAATTCGCCACCGAAAAAGGTTCACGTTCTTGAATCGCTGATTCTAATTGTTCAAAACGCACCGCAAATTGACGTTGCATAAAATATTGCTGAGGATGTTTAAAAAAACGAAATAACTCGGTTAATTCAATAATCGTTTCTTTCGCGCTTTCTAAATGCCCTTGCCACCAACTATTATTAATAACTTCTCGTGTTTGTTGTAATGCCAGTGCGGTATTACAATCGGCTTGTGAGAAACTAATTAAGCGGTCTTTACCTGTAAAATAACGCGGACTAAAAGCTTGCAAAGCCTGACGTGTAATAAGCTTTTCACTGTTAATACCATAGCTTTGCTGCAAAACATCTAATAATTCACTAATAATCACCGATGGCGGAATAGTTTCATTATGATTAATGGATTGCCCGATATAAGTAATCATTAATTGTTTTCGTGCGGATAATAGTATTTCTAAGAATTGATAACGGTCATCGGCTCTGCGCGAACGGTCGCCTTTTTTAAAATGTTGCGCTAATAAATCAAAGCTGGGTTTACGTTCTACTTTAGGGAATTCGCCGTCATTAATACCCAGTAATGCAATGACTTTAAAAGGAATAGAACGCATCGGTAACATTGAACAAAAAGTTAATTGTCCGCGCAAAAAACCATTAGACGATTTACGCTCTTCCACTTTACCTTCAATCCAGCCAATTACTACTGATAATTCTACTTGTTTATGGTGAATGCTAGTTAAGTTTTCAAATAAATCCGTTAATAATTCTTTTAATTGTTTGAGTTCTAATTCGTTAGTATCGGCTAATAATCGTTCAGCATAAACATAGAGTAATTCTGTCCATTGTTGCAAAGATTTAGCTTGAGTTAATTGTTCACTGCCTTCAAATAAACACGCCATAAAAGCACATAATCCACCCAAAGCTTGCGCTTGACTGCCTTCAATATTTTGATAAGGTAAAATATCGTGAATAAAATCAGTTTCACTGCCTACGCAATAACCCATTAATAAGCGTTCTAACATGCTCTGCCAAGTATTTTCAGCAGTTTCAGGCAAACCTAATTCACCTTTATGTTGCGCCGATTTTCCCCAACGGACTTGGGTATCAGTCACCCAATGTTTAATTAATTCTAAATCGGTTTCAGTTAAATTAAATTTAGGATAAATACTAGGATGTTCTAATAAATCAAGCACGGTTTGCCAACCAAAACGGCTTTGACAGACTTTTAAAAAACGAATAAAAGCATCTAAGGCTTGATTAGTTAAACGCAAGCTACGGTCAGCTACTGCGTGTTGAATATCATTAAAAACAGCGGCAATAAATGGCTCATATTTTTGAATATCAGGAGCCATCACCACAATATCGCGCAATTCTATATCATGGTGTTTTTCTAAAGTATTTAATAAATAATGTTTTAAGACTTCCACTTCTCTTAAGCGTGAATGACAAGCATGAATACTAATAGAATCATCACTATCAAGCGTATCATTATTTAAAATAGCGTTATTTAAAATATCATTTTGCAAACGCTGTAATAAATTAGGCTTATCTGAGGCTTGAAAGCTATCGAGTTCTAATTCAAAATGGGTATTGTATTCCAAAATCATATCTTGAAATTCCCGCCCTTGTTGCCCTAAACTTGATAATAAAGGATGTCCACTAAATTGGGTTTCATCAATAGCGCGTTGACGTTTACTGGCAATATCTGCCCAATAATCACTGCTGGGATTTAATAAAAACAAATGCACTTGACAATGTTTTGCCAAAGCTTGCAAATAACCTAAAAACAAGGGCGGCATAGTATTCATACCAAATACAAAAACCCGCTCAGGCAATAATGTCGCTAATTCAGCTTGCGCGGTATTATTTAATGTATTAATCACTTGTAACCAGACAAAGCCACGATGCTGTTGTCCTAATTCTTTGGTAATTTCTAACCATAAAGCCCGTTGCCAGCGTTCAGTTTCTTCATGATAAAGTAATTCACCGCTATGCCATGCTGTTAATAATTCAGGGCGCATGATTTGATATTGGTCGAATACTTGGGATAATTCTTGCGCTAATTGATAACGTTTTAAATCAATATTATCCCCTGATAAATAATGACTTAAGGCAATAAATTCATCACCTTCTAATTGGCGTAATAATGCTTCAATACGCCAAAGCATAGCATGACGCTCAAAAGGGCTTTCTTTGTCTTTTAAAGAAATACCTAAGGTTTTTGCGATATTACCGAAGAATTTTCCGGGGAATAAAAATTGATAATTACTCCATACGCCTAATTGTTGGGCTAATTGTTGTGATAACCAGCGTTCCATGCCTTGACTTTGAATTAAAAATATTTCAGGGTCAAAAGGCGATTTTAAGGGTGAGGTTTTAATCACTTCAGCTAAATGGCTGACTAGATTTTCAGTTTTATTGGAATTATGCAGAATAAAAGACATGGCGAACTATAGTGCTGTATCAAGATGTGGGCATAATAGCGTTATTATGCCTTTTACGCCAATAGTTGGAGCTTTGGGGCAATAGAAAAGGGCAAATAATACAACCCCCTACGGAATCGTTAAATTGTAGGGGGTTGTATTATTTGCCTTTGTTAAAAAACGTTAATTTATAAGATTTTAGTATTGATAATTTAAAAGACGTTGCGGTGCAACGTCTCTACAAAATAATTAAATTACTATAACTTGTGTTATAACGCAAAAAGGGCAGGTTTATAACCTGCCCTTTTGTTAATCATTTTATTGATTATAAATTTTTAAAACTGGAGGTCAAGCTTTGCTTGACTTAAGGTCAGGCAAAGCCTGACCTCCTTAAAATGAAGTGAATAATAGTATTAATGTTTGATTTGTAATACTTCAACATTACTCCAAACACTTTCTATAAAATCAGCATCCATTGCTGGCATATTAGCTTGTATCCACTGTACTAATATTTTAGCAACATTGGGATAAGTAATTTGTAAAGCATGAGTATCATGTAACCAATGCTCAATAACACTTAAATCCATATCGGTCATGGTATGTCCATAACCTAATTGTTGCAAAGCGGCGGCATTAGAAATTTGTTCCATTTGCGCATGTAGCGGTTTGGCTAAAATCTTTTTTCCTAATTGCAAAGCTTCACTGGCTAATTCAAAACCTGCATTACTAATAATACCCGCGCAATCATATAAATCAGTTTGAAACTTTTCGCGTGATAGCGGATTACAAGTAATATGGGCAAATTTAGACGGCACTACATCGGGGGAATATAAATGAAATTCAAAGTTTTCAAAAGGGGCTAAGAGTTTAATAACTTCGTTTTGATCTTCAAAAGGCAGATATACAATAATTTTATTGGCTATAATACGTTGCGGCGTGTCTTTGGTTTCAATAATCGGTGGTAATACAGGTTGACCAAAATGATGCCAATGCAAACCGACACCAACGCTTGCGGGTGCAAAATATTTCATTACTTGATTGGCAATAGGGTCTGAACCTTTACGCGGAATCGCATGATTAAAAGCATATTGATGACCAATACCTAAAACGAATTTCTTTTGTCGCCGTGCCGCCCATGCAGTAACGGGTTCAAAATCACTGATAATTAAATCATAGCCTGTTAAATCTAAGTTTTTAATATCGCGTAAAAAGGTTAAAGGTCGCGCATCGCGGGCGGTTTTTAAATAATTAACTTGTCCTTTATCGGTATTAAAAGTTAAACCTTCACAGGTGCGATATTGATTAAATATTTCCATATCAAAATATTTATCAACAGGTCTGCCTGTAAATTGAAAATCGACTTCTATACCAACGGCATAAAGTTCTTTTGCCATGATTCTTGCGCGAGTAATATGACCATTACCCGTACCTTGTACGCCGTAAAAAATTTTCATTATGCAATTTGTCCTAAAGCAAATAACGCGCTACTTAAGCCTAATAAAGCACCCATTACGGTATCGGTAGGAAAATGTACGCCTAAAACGACGCGTGAAAACCCAACTAATACCGCCCAACTCAATAAAAATATAAATAAGCTGGGGAAAAAACTACTGAGTAAAGTCGCCATTAAAAATGCCGCTGAGGTATGTCCTGAAGGAAAGCTGAATTTATCAGAAGGAATAATACTGCTACGGAAGTTTTGTAAAATTTCTTGTGGACGATTACGTTTAAAACCATTTTTTAACACAAAATAGAGCGGTCTTTCTAAGGCAAAGGCAATTAACATACTTTGTAATAAAGCATTATCAAGTCCGAATTGCCAAAATAATAAAGCGGCAATTAATCCATATAAAGGACCATCACCTGTTTTTGATAAATAACGGCTCATTTTGGTTAATACAGTATGGCTACGACAATTCAATAGCCAAGTGAACATAAAAACATCGTAACGATGAATTGAATATAATAGTTTCATTATTCTATCCTCTCAGTTAATACCGTTCTCATAATTAAGCAGACGGTTTTATTATGATTTTTATCTTTAAACTAAGCGATATAGCATAAGGTGTTACTATGACAAAAAAGTGACTAGTTGTTGAAGATTGCGTGACATTAATAGCATAATGTTATAGGGGCGACACACTGCCCCTGCAACATTATGTGTAACTTTCGGTTATAAAGACCTTGCAATACAAGCTCTTTATAAGCAACTGTTTTCTAAATATGCTAAATTAATCTAAAGAAAATAATTAAGACTAGAATTTCTTTACAGCCCCTTATATTTGGTAATGCTTCAAAAGAGTAGGTTTTAACAAAACACCATTTTAGCTGGAGTTCAAACTTAGGTTTGAACTCCGATTGTTTGATATTAATGCACTACCTTATATTTTAATTAACACACAAAGGAATAAACCCATGAAAACAACCTCAGCTTATGCCGCGCATTCAGCGCAAACACCTTTAGAAGCGTTTACTATTAATCGCCGTGAATTATTAAACGATGATGTTCAAATTGATATTTTATATTGCGGCGTATGTCATAGTGATATTCATCAAGTGCGTAATGAATGGGGTAATGCAAATTACCCAATGGTTGCAGGTCATGAAATTATTGGCAGAGTTAGCGCAATAGGTAATAAGGTCAGCAAATTTAGTATTGGTGATTTAGTCGGCGTGGGTTGCATGGTCGATGCTTGTGGGCATTGCCCAGACTGTGAAGAGCATTTAGAACAATTTTGTGCCAATACTACCTTTACTTATAACAGTGCTGATAAAATCAGTGGCGGTATAACCTATGGCGGTTATTCAAAATTAATTGTGGTCAAACAAAACTTTGTTTTAAAAGTCTCTGAAAAATTAAATCCCGCCGCCGCCGCACCATTATTATGTGCAGGTATTACCACTTATTCACCTTTAAAACATTGGAATATAGGCAAAGGCGATAAAGTAGGTATTGTGGGATTAGGCGGATTAGGTCACATGGGTATTAAATTTGCCAAAGCCTTAGGTGCAGAAGTGGTGTTATTTACTACTTCTGCGAATAAAGTAGAAGATGCTAAACGTTTAGGCGCAGATTCGGTTATTATTTCAAGTGACATTAATGCTATGCAAACTCAAGCGAATAGTTTTAATTTTATTTTAAATACTGTGGCCGCTACCCATAATTTAGATGCTTATACCGCTCTTTTAAAACGCGATGGTACTTTATGTTTAGTAGGTTTACCCGACCATGCCCATCCGTCACCATCGGTGGCGAATTTAATTTTTAAACGCCGCAGTATTGCAGGTTCATTAATTGGCGGTATTGCTCAAACTCAAGAAATGTTAGATTTTTGCGCGGAGCATGATATTAGTTGTGATATTGAATTAATTGCCATTAATCAAATTAATGAAGCTTATGAACGCATGTTAAAAAACGATGTGAAATATCGTTTTGTTATTGATTTAGCCAGTTTGTAGTATTATGGTTTTTATGACTTTCTGCACCGTTTTTTACCAATGCCTCTATTAATCAATCAGCGTGGTCTTTTATTAAGCCTTAGTTTTTTTTATTTGAATTCGGTAAATGCTGAAAGCTTAGAAACGGCATGGCTGAGTGCTTTGCATGATAATCACAGCATTAAAGCCGCCCAAGCCACTGCCAGCGCGTCTGAACAACAATTACAAGCCGCGCAAAGTCAACGTTTGCCTAGTTTGAATGTGAGTGGCGGTTATACGCAATTCAACGCGCCACTTGCGGCACGAACCGATATTGCAGGGCAAGCGTATCAATTTAATACCGCGCCAGCGGGCAGTTCTAAAGTACAAGCCATTGCCAGTGTGCCGTTATTTACCAGCGGTCGTATTAGTCACAACATTGACGCGGCTGAGGCGAGTTTGCAAGCCAGCCAAGCCAATGAAGCCAGCACGATTAGTGCAATTAAGTTGCAAATTGCCGAAAGTTATATTGCAGTGTTACGCGCTCAAAGTGCTGAGCAAGTGGCAAGGCAACACCTTACTAGTTTGACCACGCACGCCCAAGAGGTGGCTCAGCGTTATGAGCAAGGTTTAGTTGCTAAAAATGATGCTTTAGCGGCGAACGTGGCGCGATTAAATGCTGAGCAAACCCTCATGCAAGTCAGCAATCAGCTTGATTATGCCAAGTCACATTACAATCAATTACTGAATCGTCCTTTAAGTGCGCAAGTGACCCTTGAAAGTCTTAAACCACAGTTGCCTACGGGGACATTAGAAAATTTAACGCAAAGCGCGTTAATGGGACGTTTTGAATTACAAGTTTTGGCGCGGCAAATGGCAAGCTTAAGTCAACAGTCGGGCAGTGTTAAGGCGGAATTATTGCCGCAAGTGGCATTAAATAGTGGTTATATTTATCAAGAAAACCGTTATCAAGCCAATCAAGGTTTATGGCTAGCAGGGGTTGATGTGCAGTGGAAATTAGATGCCAGTGTCAGTCACAAAGGTGATGCTTTAAGTAAGCAATTAGCGGCATTGAAAGAACAACGCGAAGATTTAGCCAATCAAATCAGTCTGCAAGTGCGGCAAACATGGCTGGATATTCAAGAAAGTCAGCAACGCATTCAGGTGACAGCCCAAGCCATTGCCCAAGCTGAGGAAAATTATCGCATTAGCAATGAACGTTATCAGCAAGGTTTAATAACCCATAGTGAATTATTACAAGCTGAGGATTTAAAAACCAATAGCTTAGATAATCATAATAACGCCCACTATGATTATAGTTTGGCAGTTTTGCGCCTACGCCGCGCCGTGGAGATATTATGAATATTCATTTAATTTCAGTGGGTACAAAAATGCCTAGCTGGGTCGAACACGGTTATGAAGAATACGCCAAACGTTTGCCGCGTGAGTGTGAATTAGTTTTAAAAGAAATTCCCGCAGGCAAGCGCGGCAAGAATAGTGATTTAGAACGTATTACCAAAGAAGAAGGTGAGCGCATGTTAGCGGCTTTGCCTAATAATAGTCATATTGTCACTTTGGATGTGATAGGCAAAGCGTGGACAACGCCGCAATTAGCTGAGGCTTTGCAACGTTGGTTAGCAGGTGGGCAGTCGGTGAGTTTGATGATTGGCGGCCCGGAAGGACTCGCGCCTAGCGTTAAACAAGCGGCAAAAGAGTCGTGGAGTTTATCCGCATTAACTTTTCCACATCCGCTGGTTAGAATTATTGTTGCTGAGCAGTTATATAGGGCATGGACTATTTTAAATAATCATCCTTATCATCGTTAGTAATTTAAAAAGTAATACTTTATTTGGTAGTGCATCAAAAAAGTAGGCTAGTCAATATTAAACCTTTGGGAGTTCAAACTTAGGTTTGAACTCCAACTAAAAGAGCGTTTTGTTAAAACCTACTCTTTTGAAGCACTACCCTTTATTTTATATTGCAATAATAACCTAGTTTATCAATGTAGGAGCAAATCCTATTTGTCCTTCATAACAAGCTATTGCACAAAGGGCGAATATAATTCGCCCCTACAATCAGCTTTATATATCACTCAATTAATGAATAATACTATTTGCCTCATTACTCACAATTTCTTGGCTTAATGCTTGTAATTGTTGCTCAGTAATTCCAGAATCATGTTGTTTGGCTAATTGTTTAATACTGGCTTGAATAGTATCAGTAGGTGTTTCTTTTATGACTTCGTCATTATCACCGCGTAATTGTGTTATTAATCGCGCTGCTAATTTATTTAAAGTAGGCGCGTCGCTTAATGCCATCACTGGTATTTGTACATTAAAGCGGTTTTCAATCGCGCCCATTAATTCCACACCCATTAATGAATCTAGCCCCATATCATACATGGATTGATTCGCATCGATTTTTTCTTTGGCAATTAATAATATCTGACTTAATTCGTCTTTGAGTAATTCCACAAAAGCAGACTGTAAATCAGCATCATTTAATTCGTTTAATAAACGCTCAATATCGGCGCGGTTGCTATCGCTGTCGGTGTTATCGTTGCTGTGGCTGGTAAATTCGCGGAATTTAGCTGATTTCGCGCTGGGTAAAAAACTACTCATGGCACGCCAATCAAATTCCATTACGCCTACAGTGGGACTGTTGTTTAACAGCATTTGCTCTAATATGTCTAGTGCGGTGCTTGAAGCTAATGCCGCCCCACCCATGCGACTTTGCAAGGCGGCTTTGATTTTTTCATTCCGCGCTAAAAAGCCCACGTCATCAATCGCGCCCCAACAAATGCAAGTCGCAGGCAGACCTAATTTATTACGATACGCGGCGAGAGCTTCTAACCAAGTATTTGCCGCGACATAATTGCTTTGGCCCGGATTGCCAAACAGTGTGGTCACAGACGAGTACAGCACAAAGAAATCTAAGGCTTTATCTTTAGTGAGTTCATGACAATGCCACGCGCCTTCGATTTTAGGGGTAAATACTTTGTCGATTTGCTCTTGAGTTGAATGCCGCGCCAGTCCGTCTTCTATCACCATTGCCGCGTGAATAATGCCTTTGAGCGGTGGCAAGGTTTTTTCAGCATCGTTTAAAATTGTTTGCAAAGCGGCTTTATCGCTGACATCACAACTCGCGCACAGTACGCTTACGCCTTGGGCGATTAAATTATCAATAATTGGCTGGTCTTCTGCGCTGGCTTTACCTGTGCGACTGAGCAGAATTAACGCGCCTGCCCCTTTGTCCGCTAACCATTGCGCGGTTTTCAGACCAAAACCTGTTAAGCCGCCTGTAATTAAATAGCTAGCATTAGCAGAGAGTTTTAAAGGTGCGACTGGCAAGGCTTTAACGCTGGCTTTGCTACGAATGCCTTGCTCATAAGTCACTACAATTTTGCCGATTTGCCGCGCTTGCTGCATATAACGGAAAGCATCAATCACTTGGTTAGCATCAAAAGTGGTATAGGGCAGGGGGTGCAAGATGCCTTGATGGAATAATTGCATCATCTCACCAAATAATTGGCGGGTGAGTTGTGGGCGCAAGCTCATCAATTGGTCAGCGTCTACCCCAAAGTAGCTGATATTATTGCGGAACGGTCTTAAACCGATGCGAGTGTTTTCGTAAAAATCGCGTTTGCCCAGCTCGACAAAACGTCCAAAAGGTTTTAAGACTTGGAAGTTACGATTAATCGCCTCACCTGCTAGTGAATTTAACACCACGTCCACGCCTTCGCCGCCTGTGTCTGCCAAAATGTCTTCAGCAAAATGTAGCGAACGCGAGTCATAAATGGCATCAACGCCTAATAGTCTTACAAAATCACGTTTATCTTGTGAACCCACGGTGGCGACAATGTTCGCGCCTAGCCATTGCGCGATTTGAATGGCGGCAATGCCCACACCACCCGCCGCGCCGTGAATTAATACCGTTTCACCCGCTTGCAAACGTGCTTGGTAATGTAGCGAGTAATACACGGTAAAAAAGGTGCTAGGAATGGTTGCCGCTGAGGCAAAATCCATGCTACCCGGCATAATTGCTAATGCGTCTGCGGTGGTAGTAACGCGATTGCTAAAGCTTGCCGAACCTAAACCGACTACTCTATCGCCCACTTTAAATTGGCTAATGTTTTCGCCAACAGCCGTGATTACTCCCGCAAACTCTAAACCCAGTGACGCACCGACAAAACCGTTTTCGACCGCCTCGTCAGAGAGTAGCCCTAAGGTGTACATCACATCACGGAAGTTTAAGCCTGTGGCTTTGACGGCTACTTCACATTCGTGCGCTTGCAAGCTTTGTCTGGGGCTTGCTTGCCAGCTTAAATTGCGTAATTGACCGGGCAACTTAAAGCCTAAGCGTAAGGTATCTTGTTGATTAGTCGTGGTAATGGCTGGCGCGGTGACAGCGGCTAGATTATCGCTACTGCGTAACCGTGGCACAAAACGTTTGCCTGAACTATTGAGTAAGACTTCTTGCTCGCCATTGTTATTGAG
>JBAQSX010000070.1:0-12865 GCA_049296695.1 Methylococcaceae bacterium
GTTAATAGGCGAATGAATTCGCCCCTACAATATTTTTAGAATTCATTCGCCTTATAGATTAATAGGCGAATGAATTCGCCCCTACAATACTTTTAAATCACCACAAAATCAGTGTTAGTTAAACCTAAATTGGCACTCAAAGTCACAATTGGTACAGCGGCATGTGCGCCATTACCATCATCATCAAAATAAACTACACCAGTGCCTTTGTTATAAATAATATGATCGGTATTATCTATAGCCGCCGTAGCGACTACAAAATCACTAATAGCTAATGTACCTTTGACTAATCCTTTAAAGGCGGTGGCTTTTAATTGAATAGTATCATCGACCACTTTAAAATCACTAATGCTATCGGCATTAGCAGTATTAGGGGTGACATCAAATTTAAATACATCTTTACCCACATCACCTTTTAATTGGTCATTACCTACGCCACCCATTAAAGTATCATTACCCGCACCACCAAATAATGAATCTCTACCTGTTGAACCATTTAATACATTTTTACCGTTATTACCTGTTAAGGTATTATCAGCAGTATTGCCTGTTAAATTACTCGCCGTTGTGCCTGTGGTAATTGTGCCTTTTTCAATACCTGCTGGCAGAGTATAACTGCTTAATTGGTAGGGCATAATCACAGTATCAATATCGCTACTCAAACCATTATCTTGAATAACGTCAGTGGCATCATAACCTAAATAATAAGTGTCATTACCTACGCCGCCGACTAAAGTATCTAAACCTAAACCGCCGTCTAAAGTATCATTACCTTTGCCGCCGTCTAAATAATCGGCATCTTGTTCACCATAAACCACATCATTAGCGTCTTCGCCAAATAAGACATCATTACCATAACTGCCATAAAGGGTATCATTACCCGCGCCGCCTGATATATCATCATCACCTGCTTTGCCTAAGAGATAACTGGGTTTTTCTGTGCCTTGTAATATATCAATGCCATCTGTGCCATTAATGGTTTCTGCGGCAATAACGGGGGTATCTTGATTAGTTAAAGTTAAACTATTAACAGTCACACTTTTATAAAATACATCTAAGCTGGTAATTTTGCCATTAATACTATAAGCGATATTACCATCAATTAACGCGTCATTTTGTCCTGTAATAGTGAGATTTTGCGGCGTTGACCAATTAGTGGCGTTAAATACTAAAGTGGCATTACCTGTAATAACGCCTTCGGTAATATCACTGGAAGTAAAACTCATTGAAACATCACGCACAGGGGCGGATTTTAAACTGATATTAAATGTTGCTGTATCGCCTTGTTCGCTGGTAATAAAGTCTGTGCCTTTAATAATAACACCTGCGGGTATAGCATCAATAACTGCCGCTGTAGTATTACTATTAACGTGTTCGGATGTGCCTAATAAGTCGGTGTAATTCGCAATAGCCGTAATGGTTTTGCCAATTTCATTGCTGGTTAATTGATAGGTATTGCCTGTGCCAATGCTTATATTATTGGCTTGCCATGTATAAGTTATTACGCCTAAACCGTCGGCATCTTGTAAATTATTATTAGCCGTTAATACTTGTCCATTAATGGTATTACCTGTAATGGTCACTGCGCCTGTGGGTAAGTGATTGGTGATTACATTAGTGACTGCTAAACCTAATGTTTTGCCATCACTATCAAAGCGTTGACTGTAAATATCGCCATTAGAGTGATAAGTCACCATAAAACCACCATCGGCTAAGGCGGTGACATTAGAGCCGTCTTGATTGCCTGTGGTAATAGTATTCACCAAAAACTCACCACCTACCGCTGTGCCATCGGCGTTATAACGTTGTCCATAAACGCCGTTACCATTGCCATCTTTGACATTATCTGTCCACGTTACAACAAAACCGCCATTAACTAACGCGGTAATACTGGGTTCTGATTGATTATTAGCCGTGGTGGTATTGATGCGAAACTCAACCCCAGCCGCTGTGCCATCGGCGTTATAGCGTTGTCCATAAATGCCATAACCACTACCATCTTGTTTATCAGAAATCCATGTTGCAACAAAGCCACCATTAACTAAAGCAGTGACGCTGGGCCACACTTGGTCTTTTACAGTTGTGGTATTTATGCGAAATTCACTGCCAGCGGCTGTACCATCAGCGTTATAACGTTGTCCATAGACACCCCAAAGACTGCCGTCTTGCCAGTAAGAATGCCATGTTGCGACAAAACCCCCATTCACTAAGGCTGTGACGTTTGGACCAGATTGATTATCATTGGTATAGGTATTAATACGGAATTCGCTTCCGACTGTTGTGCCATCGGCATTGTAGCGTTGCCCATAAACGCCCCAACTACTACCATCTTGATTTTCAGAAGTCCACGTTACTACAAAGCTACCATTAACTAGAGCGGTCACGTTAGATTGAAATTGGTTTGTGCCTGCCGTAGTAATATGAAGCTCACTACCTGACGCTGTACCATCGGCGTTATAACGTTGTCCATAAACATCCCAATAACCGTTGTTTTGCATGGAACTCCATGTCACTACAAAGCCTCCATTGACTAAGGCGGTGACGCTGGCATCGGATTGTTCCTTTGCCGTACTGGTATTTACTCGAAATTCACTGCCAGCGGGTGTACCATCAACGTTATAACGTTGTCCATAAATACCATAATTATCACCATCTTGAGCGAGAGAACTCCATGTTATGACAGTGCTACCGTCTGCTAAAGCAGTCACGCTGGACCCATTTTGAATATTAGCTGTCGTGGTATTCACTAAAGTTTCGCCATAAACATATAACACTTTCATGGCTTTATCACTGAATTGCAAGGTTTCAATATCAGTTAATGTATCTTTACCATCACTAGGGGTGGTAATAATAATATTTTTATTAATATTGGTAATCACTGCATCGGCATAAGTGCTGTTATAAACGGCAATATCGCCGCCCACGCCAGCATTTAAAGTATCATCGCCCGTATCACCTTTTAAGGTATCATTACCAATACCGCTATTTAAAACATCATGTCCCGCGCCGCCATTGAGATTATCGTTATTAATACCGCTAGTTAAGGTGTCATTACCATCACCACCATTTAAGTTATTAAGACCATCGCCGCTGTTTAATACATCACTACCTGTGCCGCCGATTAAAGTATCATCACCTGAGCCGCTGATTAATGTATTATTGCCATCACCACTATTTAAACTGTTATTACCATCACCGCTGTTTAATACATCATTACCTGAGCCGCCGATTAAAGTATCATTACCTGAGCCGCTGGTTAATGTATTATTGCCATCACCACTATTTAAAATATTAATACCATCGCCGCTGTTTAATATATCATTACCCAAACCACCAATAAGCGTATCGTTACCAATACCACTACTTAGGCTATCATTACCGTCACCACCATCTAAACTATTTGCACCATCACCACCAGTTAAACTATCGTGACCTGTACCACCTATTAAAGTATCGCTACCCTCACCGCCGTCTAAAGTATCATCACCTGCACCTGCTGTGAGACTGTCATTACCTAAGCCACCTATTAATTTATTAAAACCATCAGTGTCGGTGAGACTATCATCACCTTCACCACCGTCTAATATATCGCTATTATTGCCGCCGTTTAGCGTGTCGTTACCTGCATAACCATATAAATAGTTAATAGTATCTGTACCTAACAAATTATCATTACCCGCACTACCTTCAATAGTGCTTGTACCTGTGATAATAATTCTGGGTGTGCGTGTCAGTTTAGTTTGCGTTGTCATAATATTCACCTATTGTGGATTGAGTGTGATTTTTGGCGTGTTGAAAACCAGCATGATAATAACAGAGCTTGCGGGTTTTAAAAAACTGAAAGCTCTAGCGTGCGTCAATCTTTAATCGTAATAAATTGTAACTACCTAGCTTGCTTGTGTCTGAATCAGAATTTTCAAGATTATAGAATTCATAGAATAAATTCTGTTAATCTTGTGAATTCTGTAAATCCTGATTCAGACAATAGAATAAGCTAGGTAGTTACAATAAATTTTATTAAACACAGCATTA
The DNA here is from genome assembly GCA_049296695.1 of Methylococcaceae bacterium. Taxonomy (GTDB): domain Bacteria; phylum Pseudomonadota; class Gammaproteobacteria; order Methylococcales; family Methylomonadaceae; genus UBA10906. Next base: position 4,033 of record JBAQSX010000070.1, read on the forward strand.
TTAAATTAAAAATGACAACACTCAAAAATATTAATTTGTAGAATTTTATAAATAGCGTCTTTTAAAATTAGATTAATAATTTATTATGTAGCTGGAGTGCAAGCTTTGCTTGCACTCCAAAAAAAATTTACTATTCACTTATTTTGAAATTACTGTATAAATTATTATTTTATAGTCATTTATGTTTCACTTTATAAGGCAATAAAGCCGAATTTAGCTTAGTTCCTATTGTTTTACAAAGAAAACCGCGTAGAATAGGCGGGCTAATTTCCCGTAATAAACATTGAGGCATTAAGATGGTAACCATTCGTCTTTCAAGAGGTGGCGCGAAAAATCGTCCCTTTTACCAAGTAGTCGTCACTGACAGCCGTAGCAGTCGTGATGGTCGTTACATTGAACGCGTTGGCTTTTTCAACCCTTTAGCGCGTGGCAATGAAGAAAAATTGCGTTTAGATGATGAACGCGTCGCTTACTGGCAATCAAAAGGTGCGCAACCTTCAGATCGCGTAGCACAATTGATTAAATTGGCTAAAAAAGCCGCTTAAGCCATTGAATCAGCAAGATTATCTGCACATTGGCAAAGTCAGTAGTGTTTTTGGCATTAAAGGCTGGCTGAAAATATTTTCCTTTACCGATGACAGAGAAAGCATTTTAGATTATTCGCCGTGGCTACTTAAAAAAGGTAGCAACAGCAAAACCCTAGATGTTCTAACAGGACAGCTCCAAGGCAAAACCGTGATTGCGCAATTGCGTGGCATTGATGACCGCAACACGGCAGAAAGCTTAATAGGTTGGGATATTTATATCCCCAAAGAGCAACTACCACAAGCGCAAGAAGGCGAGTATTACTGGTCGGATTTAATCGGCTTGCAGGTGACAAACCTTGAAGGCATAGCTTTTGGCAAGGTGACAGGACTTATGGAAACGGGCGCGAATGACGTGTTACTCATTAGTGGTGATCGTGACCGCGCTGTTCCCTTTTTACAAGGACAAACCGTCATTAACATCGATTTAACGGCTAAAACCCTGCAAGTGGATTGGGACGCGGACTTTTAAGCGATGCGTTTTGATGTCATCAGCCTGTTTCCAGAGATGGTTACAGCCGCCGCAACAGTCGGCGTTACGGGCAGAGCCATTGAGCGCGGCATTGTTGAGTTAGCGGTGTGGAATCCACGCAATTACACCCACGACAAGCACAAAACCGTTGATGACAGGCCCTATGGCGGCGGCGCGGGCATGGTGATGAAATACCAACCCTTGCACGATGCTGTCGTTGCCGCAAAGCAAAACGCCAAGCAAAGCAAAGTGGTGTATCTCAGCCCACAAGGCAAACCACTCAGCCAAGCCTTAATCGCGCAAGCCACGCAAGTAGAGCAACTTATCTTAGTAGCAGGACGTTACGAAGGTATAGACGAACGCTTTATTGAGTTGGATTGTGATGAAGAATGGTCGTTGGGCGATTATGTAATCAGCGGCGGCGAACTTGCGGCGTTAGTGGTCATCGATGCCATAACGCGTTTATTGGACGGCGTTTTAGGTGATGCGCAATCAGCCGAGCAGGATTCACACAGTGATGGCTTGCTTGATTATCCGCATTACACCCGCCCTGAACAATTAGGAAACCATAGCGTTCCTGCGGTGCTACTCAGTGGCAATCACGCTGACATTGAACGCTGGCGATTAACACAAGCACTGGGTAGAACATGGCAAAAACGCCCTGATTTACTGACTAAAAAAGCCTTGAGTGCAGAGCAACAGCGACTGCTAGAACAATTTAAAACAGACACAAGAGACACTAAACATGAACATTATTGATGAAATCAACGCGGCGCAATTAAAACAAATTCCTGCGTTTAATTCTGGCGATACCGTTGTGGTACAAGTAAAAGTAAAAGAAGGCGAACGCGAAAGAATTCAGGCGTTTGAAGGCGTAGTTATTGCGATTCGTAACCGTGGTATTAACTCAGCATTCACCGTTAGAAAAATTTCACATGGCATAGGCGTTGAACGTGTATTTCAAACACACAGCCCATTAATTAGCGAAATTACCGTTAAACGTCGCGGCGATGTACGCAGAGCAAAATTGTATTACTTGCGTGATTTAACAGGTAAAGCAGCGCGTATTAAAGAAAAACTCGGTTAATTGACGTTTTTATTTAAGCGTAAAAAAAGGCGACTATAGGTCGCCTTTTTTATGCGCTTAATAATTATGTTGGCGTAAAAAATTATGATTTTTTATGCCACTATGTTCATCAATTACTAAAATAACTAATCAAAATTATGCAAGTAATAGCGCAAGGTCTACACTTTAACTAATGATAATAATTACTGAAGTTATGCAAAGTTAGACCTGTCAAATTTTTAAAACCTGACAGGTCTGGGTATCACAAGGACTAGCGTGCTTAAAGCACTGTCAATCCTAAATCCTGCGTCACTTCAGTTATTTATTAACAAATAAAGATAATAAAAAACATCTAAGTTTTGTTTACGCAAAGTAGTTGAAAAGATTAAATACGCGCATAATAATTATGCACCGTCGGCAGTACAAAACCCACCCGACACTTTTAGCTTAACTTTAACGCAACCAATATCGCATTCAGCTTGATTATTGTTTTGTCAAAAACAAATACTAATACACCTGCTTTATATTTTTGCAGGCGATTTAATAGTTGCCGCCAAACAGATTGTTTAGACACCACGTTTATAATAAATAGGAATACACTCTTCTTTATCATAAAGACTTTATTGTTGTCACGCTTCTAGCGTGGGAGCGATTATTTATCAATTACCCATAAACTAACTTATGAGCAGTAATAGTCTACAACGCATTATTTTAATTGACACTCACCTTAAAGGTAAAGAAGTCGAATTAAAAGTGGATAAACACACCAATATTAACGGCACGAATGCCGCTGGTAAAACTACCCTGCAACGACTAATCCCCGTCTTTTATGGCGCAGCCCCTAATGCGGTTATTGCCAAAAATAACGATAAATTTGTGCAATGGTATCTGCCGCGTCAATCCAGCTATATTATTTATGAATATCTCAATGCTGAAAACCAATTATGTCAAGTGGTTTTAGCCTCAAAAGACGGTGAGATTATTCAATACCGTTTTATTAGTAAAGGCTTTGAACGTAGTGATTATATTAAAAAACAATACGACAATAGTATTGAATATTTTAATTTACAAGAACTCAAAGCCCAACTTAATCGTAATCAAATTAATTGCTCTAATTTACTTAATTACACAGATTATCGCATTGTCATTCAAAATGATAGGCAATCACTTAATCAAAACGATAAACAAAATCCGCTTAATAAAGATTTACGTCATTATATAAATCATTATAGTTTATGCCAAGGACGTAATAATCTAAGACATATTGAACGTTTACTCACCGCTATTCATAATAAAAGCGGCAAAATGACTGAAATTAAAGCCATGATAGCGGCGATTTTAAAAGCCGATGGTTTAGATACGCCCACGATTACTTTAAAACTCAGCGATGTTGAAAAATGGGCAAAAGAAAGTAAAGCCATAGAGCAATTAAATTACTATCAGCCTAAAATGTCCGCGCTGTGGCAATTAAAAACAGATTTAGTTTTGCAAGAACAGCAATTAACGCAAGATTATCGTTATTTAGACGATAGCTTGACTACTTTAGCTATTCAATTAAATAGTCTAAAAGACGAATTAACAGTAAAGAGTAATAATGGACAAAATTTATTTAATGATTGGATGCGTTTAAATGCGGATTTAACCAATAAACAAGCCAAATTAAACGCTGAAAAACGTCAAGCACAAACTCATCTTGATGATATTGAACAACAATTAACCAGTTATATTAACTCTGATATTGAAAGCGTTATCAGAGACCTTGAAAACTTAGTGAATTGGCAAGAAACCTTAAAACGTTTAAATACCCAACATCGGTTTTTAATTCAAGAATCGCAAGATATTAAACGGAAATATGACGCGCTAAAAAATAATGTGCGTCAATCCAAAAGTACATTAATTGAACACGAAAACAAACAAAAATCACTGCAAGAAAAACAACGCCTTGCTTTACTTGCCCAGCAACAGCAAGAAAATACCGAAATAGAAAATACTTATCGCAATGAAGTCGAGCAATTAAAAGATACACATGCTCAGCAAAAACAAACCATTGCCATTGAATTAAGTGAATTAAAAATGCAGTTAACGCATTGCAGTTTTAATGAAGAAGAAACAGAACAACAACAAAGCATTGAACAGCGTTTGCAACAAGCCATTAATAATAAAGATATAGCACAAGCCAATAAAGAAGCCGCTTTTCAAACAGTGGTTAATTTAAAAAATCAACAGCGCGACAGTGAACAAGAGTATAACAAAGCCACCACAGCTTTACGTTTAGCGCAAGAAAATCAACAAGTATTACATAAGCGTTTTTATGCTAATGATAAACGTAGTTTAATTGGTTTTTTAAATACTGAAAAACCCGATTGGCGCGACACCATTGGCAAAATAATTAATTTAGATTTATTAGAGCGTAATGATTTAAAACCCGATATTATCGATGAAAGCGATAATTTTTTTGGTTTATCGCTTGATTTAAATGTCTTGCCTGACCCTTTTGAGAATTTAATTGAACAGTTAAATACTGCCGATAAATACACTAAAGAAATGGAGGTGCGACAAAAACAAATAGAAAATACGCTACAAGGTATTAATAAACAGCTTAAAAAAGCAGAAGAGAGTTACACGCTAGCCACGCATGAACTTGACAATAACAAGCATAAAATTGAGCAATTAAATGATGAAAAAACTTGGCAATTACAACAGCATTATCGCAATGTTTCAGATAGAAAACAGCAATTAAAAATCGATATTGAATCGCGGCAAAAACACAGTGCTGATATTGAAAGTTTGCATAAAAATCAATTAAGCCAAAAAAGTATTGATTATCAAAGCTACAAGCTTCAAATTAAAGCCAGTGGCACACAGGCTATGGCTGAATTAAATGCCGCGCTAGAGGCTATTGAAAAACGTATTCAAGAAATTGAACAGCAAACTAATCATGAATTAAGCGAATTAGAAGCGCAATATCAACATGAATTATCAGGCGAAGGTATTGATACCCATTTAATACAACAACTTGAAGCCGCGATTAATGATTATAAAATCAATATTAATCGTGTCAATCAACGCCGTGAAGAAGCTGAAAATTATAAAACTTTTCAACGCGTCGATATAAAACGCAGAAAGCCTGAATTAATAGAACAAATTAATCAGCTTAATACTAAGCTGTTAGCTTTAGAAGAACGTATTGCTAATGAAAAAATTAAGTTTGAACAGCAACGCGAAGTCATAAATCGTGATAAAAAGCAATTACAAGACAGTATTAATCACTATAGCCAACAAAAAACGGATATTACTGAAGTGATTAACGCGCTAAAAAATTCAAAAATTAATAAAGCCACGCAAGTAGTTATTTTAACCGAAAAAATCAGTTTAGATGAATATCGGCGCAATACTATAGAGCGACATCAATGTTTAGCTAAACAGCGTCCTTTATTAATTAAACAAATTGAAGACATTGAAAAAATATTTCATCAAAATGGTGATAATAGTTTATTTATTACCTATAACCAAGAATATGAACGGCTACGCGCTCAAACGCAATTACAAGGCAATGAAGATAATTATTTAAAAGTAGAAGCCTTGCATGATACTTTTGAATTATTGCCGCAAATGTTAGAAGCTATTAGAAGACAAGGACGTAATTACGGCGATAGTATTAAAACTTATTATAACGTTTTAAAAAATCTACATGATAGTATTGTGGCGCAAGCGGCAATGATTACTCGGCATATTAATGATGATTTAGATTTAGGGGTTATTTCAGATTCGAGTGTTAGTATTAAAAGTAAAATTACTCAACAAGAATATTGGAAGAATTTAGAAATTTTTAACGGTTTGCATAAAAACTGGCTCAGTAATGAATGTATTAATCAGCCCAGCACCGAGTATTTAACTGAAATTCAAGAAATTGCGCGTTTATTAGGACAAGGACAGCAAGAGAAATTAGCTTTAATTGATTTATTTGAAATCGCCCTGCATTTTAAAGACGATGGTAGGTCTAAAACCATTAAAACCGACCATGAGTTTCATAATAGTTCCAGTAATGGTATGACTTATTTAGTATTATGTAAATTTTTACTCGCCTTTACTAAATTATTACGCGGCAATGCTAATACTACGATTCATTGGCCCATTGATGAATTAGGCACACTGCATATTGATAATATTGAAAAAATATTTACTGCCTGTGAGCGTAATAATATTATTATTGTCGGCGCGTTACCTAATCCTGATTTAGCCATTTTAAAATTATTTGTCAATCGTTATTGGTTAGATGGACAAACCAAAACCTTAGCCACGGTTGCTCAAATTAAAGATAATTTAGCCGATAAAATTCGTGCTTTGGAGAATACTCATGACTGAATTTTCACGCGTGATTCATGCTTTAATAGCGGGTAAATTTATTTGTCAATACAGCGATAATGATTATTATCAATTCTTATTAAAAGAAAATAATGCCGAAGACATTAATCAGTATTTACAACGCATGGATTTGAGTTTATCGAGTCTTAATGATAATCAAGGGTATTATTGCAGTTATTTAAAACCACAAGCGCATAAAGATGAATTAAAAGAGCAGTTTAAACAAACCATTGAAGCCTTAAAACCTTTGGTTGCTTTTTTGCGTTTAATTCAACAAGCCTTAAATGATGATGATATTATCAGAGCAGGGGATTTATTAAGACTCTCTGAAATTCAAAGCCGTATTGAAGACAGCCCTTTATTAGAAAAACAATTAACTAAGCTGGTGAGTTATAGTTTATTTAAATCAAGCAGCTCAGATACTGCGGGCAAATTAAAACAATTATTTAAGCGTTTGCTTGATTTAGATTATTTAAGCCAAAGTAATCCAGCGCGTCCTTTTTATATGGCGACTTATAAATGGACGTTATTAATTGAACAACTCAGTTATATTAATGAACGCGAAAAATTAGAATTAGAAAGCCGCGTTGATATTAATCAAAGTGATTTATTATAAATAACTTTCTTGTTCCCACGCGCCGCGTGGGAATACAGTTTTGCCGCGCCTGCGGTATATTATTTGAGTATGACGCGGCGCGTCTCTACGGCATTCCCACGCCAGCGCGTGGGAATGAGAAAATTGTTTTTAAATTGAATTAAATTATGAAAAGCCAATTAAAAAAATCAGGCATTGAATTACTCAGCACACTAGGCAAACACGCTGAGTTAATTATGGAAAGCTTTTTAAAAAAAGGCGTACCTGATGATTGCGATATAAAGGCGTTGGAAAAATTACGCGCTCAGGGTTTAATTTATCAAGCTGATAATGATGAAGGCTTGCATTTAAGCAAAGCTATTAGAGAATTTTTAGAAAAAACACTAAAAGATGAGCGTAATCGTCAAATTGACAGTAGTTTGGGTGATAGTTTAATTTTAATTAAACATAGCATTGCTAATTATAAAGAAGCCAAAGCTAAACATTATTATGATACTAGCGATAATTATTTAAAAGAAATTGCTGAATTAGTATTTAATATAATAGAAGCTCTGCATCATAATTTAAACGTATTAGCGACGCGTATTGATAATGAATTTGCTTTAGTGGGGACATTAACGGCAAAAATTCGTGAAAATGAATTAGCCCATACTCAAGTTGAACGGGTATTGGGCTGTTTAGAATTATTTGATTTTGAAGAATTAGCGCAATTAGCGGGTAACGATAAAGTTTTACGGCGGTTATTAATTGTTAATTTGCAACATGAATTAGAATATTGCCATGCTGAATTAAAAGCCGTGCAGGCGCGATTATTAACGCTATTGGGTAAATTTAGAAGCTTTGCTTTGCAGGCTAAATTAATTCGAGGCTTTGATTTATATACTGATACGCATCCTGATTTTCTGCCTAGTAATTATGCTGAATTGGCACAATGTCCCTTATTATTTAATCACATTCAAGCAATAAAAATTAATGCCAGTGCTGATATAACAGTTGCTCAGCATGAATCTTTTTTTGTTGATTTAATTCAGAGTTTAAATATTAAAAAAGACTCAAGCACAGCTATTAATAATCGTGAAGCTATCGCAGTTTCTGTGGAAGAAACTGCCGAAGAAGTTTTAATGATTCCTTTAGAAATACAAGCCTTAGAAAGTTTCTTTTGCGCGGTTATTGATAATCAAGGCAAGCCATTATCAGCTTGTGATTATTATCAGCAAATTGATTTTAATTGGGAATTAGAATTTTGGTTATTTGCTATTTTAAGTTATTTAGATAGTATGAATAAAAATACCAAAGCGTATTTTAAGCATCGTTTAATTATTCAAAGCCATCATAATTTTAGCGGCAATGTGATTATTGAAGATGTGCAACTATGGAAACGTTAAGTACGCAAAACTTAAAAGTGATTCATCGTGTTATTCATCAACAATTAACACAAGTTAAATTAACGCCTTTATGGCAGAGTTTATATGATGAATATGCTATAGGTTTTATTGATACTAAAACCCTGCAATTAAATTCTAATGATAGGTTTGTACTAAGACAATTAGTACAAGCAAAAACGGGTTTAGATTTATTAATGCCCTTGCCTGAGGGTAGTCGCTTGGATGTGGCGCATTATAGTGGTAATGAAAAATTATTGAGTGACGCGCCTAGTCGGCATCATTTGTTATTAAATAGTGCCACTGGATTATTGCAAATAAATAATTTAGCTATTCCTTTAATGCAAGGCAGTAGTTATCGTTGTGACC
>JBAQSX010000071.1:0-2516 GCA_049296695.1 Methylococcaceae bacterium
CGGCAAGGGTTTCACGTAGAGAGCATGCTAGCTGCGCACCTAACTATTCATTCAAGGGGAACCAAAATCGTTCCGATTTTGCTCCCCTTAACTCAGGTGTTAGGCGGTAGGTTTTTGGCTTCAAATATTCGCAGCGCTGGCTCCATTGGACACAGCGCGCCGGTCGCGGGCTTCGGCCGCGTCGGCCACTCCATGGAGGTCTCCGGTGTCGCAAGGTTGCTGGTCGCGTCAGCTGCGGCAGCCAGAGAGAATCGAGACCGTACCTGGTCGGCAGGCTGCGACCTTCGGGCAGATTGGTTGCATCCATGCCCGCGTTTGCTAGGCTACAGCCTAGCTAGTCAATCAAGCGGGAACAAAAATGCATGCATTTTTGTCCCCTTATCTCCGGTGTTAGGCCCCAAATAAATGACAACGCAATCTGAGACATCCGAACCGCTGAATGAGTTGGAGCGCGCTTTGGCACTCGCGCAGTCTGGCCGACTGCCTGTGCCTGAATTGATGCAGACTCTGCTCGCGTCTCAGGTGTTCGTGCTTTTGGACAAGGATCCCGGGCCTGGCCTTACGTGGGACAACTCCGCTACTCCGCTAATTCTCCACAATGCGGCGGGCGCTCCTATGCTCGCCATTTTCACAGCTCCAGAGCGTTCCTCCACATGGCCATCGCAAGTTCCGGATTTCGGCTACGGTCTACTTGTCAGCTTTTCGTGGCTCATTAAAGGTATATCTTCGGGAGTCGGGGTCGTCGTCAATCCTGGCTTGTCGATCGGGATGGAAGTACCTGCATTCGGCGTCGACGCGTTACGGACACAAGCACAGGCTCCTGGCTAGGGACCTAACTATTCAATCAAGGGGAACCAAAATCGTTCCGATTTTGCTCCCCTTATCTCAGGTGTTAGGCGCCAACATTCTTGTCATTGTTTACCGGCGGCTTCGTCGCAATCTGACACAGCCTGCGCTTGCTCCCGACTTCTTCGGCGCATGCAGCAACGTTAATGGGCACTGGCCTTCGGCCAGTACCCACTAACTGAAAGATCGTTTCGGCGGGTAACGGCATTCGGGGGGTTTCGCGGCCATCATCCCGGCGAGCATTTCCAGGCAAACGTTGGGCAACAGCGGCTACCCGCGGGCGGGTCTTTGGTCTGCTACGCTACGGCCTAACTAGTCAATCAAGAGGGAACAAAAATGCATGCATTTTTGTCCCCTTATCTCCGGTGTTAGGCCCCGGCTGATGGTGTCGGCGGCTTGGTGGCGGGCACTGGCGGGCAAATGTCGTACCGATTAGCCAGGTTTAGTAGCATGCTTCAGCCGGTCTACCGCACCGGATCTCCGCCATGGAACACGAAATGAAGATCTCACCTCTTGAGGTACGCCGTCTGCGCACTGGACGCGGCTGGTCGCAGGAACAATTGGCCATTGCCGCCGGGCTTAGCCTGCGAACCATCCAGCGCGTGGAGGCAAATGGAATAGCTTCCTTGGATACCGCGGTCAGCCTGGCTGCCACCTATCAAGTTAAGCTCATCGAGCTGCAAGAGCACAGTCCGCCCGTTGGCGACAAACCGCAAATCCGTTACAGCGGGCTGTTTCTCGGCGCCAGCGTTGCCACGCTCGCACTAATAAGCGAGTCCGGTCGCGTGTTCAGCTCTCTACCGGACGGGTTCTCAGCCATTAACGCCTTAGCCGCCCTAGTAGGTGCATTCCTGGCGGGCCCGTCCTTGGTAAACATCATCAGGAACCGCAAGTTCGTTGCCGGCGTGCTTGCAGTGTTCGGCACATTTCTAGTCACGTTCTTAGCCGCGGGTGTGGCTTTTGGGCTAGCTACTGGTCGCGCCCCGCATTGGCCACTTGTGGTCATGGGCACAGCAGGAGCGATCCTAGCAGTAATGGCTGCGCGCGAGCTCGGGATGGAGATCCGCTGGCCGGGGTCTTCGTTGACATATCCAAGTCGGCCAGCCGCATAGTACAAGCTGCAAACCCGCCTGCTAGGCTGACCTAACTATTCAATCAAGGGGAACCATAATCGTACCGATTATGGTCCCCTTATCTCAGGTGTTAGGCCCATGATTTACAGCGCGTTTCTAGACGAACTGAGGGCGGCCGGATGGACAGTGCCGAACAAGTCCTTCGCTACCCGCCTTTTCGGAGATGGGTGGCAGGTAGCGTTTGTTCGCCTCGGCGGCCGCTACCAGCTCCCTGGCCAAGTCTCCTTCGTGGTATGTATTCGCCACATTTCGTTGCGCGACCGCGAGAAAGAGCACCACGACATCCATAAGGACCCGCATGACTATCCGTTCAAGCTAACGCTTGAGGAACTCGCGTCAGAAAACCTTCAATACAGCAGCAAACTTCTGCATTACGACCTGAGCCACATGGGCACTGAGTCCGACTGGTCGGGATTTTTCGCAGAACTGAATTATCGCGTACCAATGCAACTCGCCAGATATTCCAAGTCCAAGCTTCGCGAGGAGCTTGATAGACTTGGCACCAAGGGATTCATCGAGAAAATCTGGGCTGAGGAC
>JBAQSX010000072.1:0-41023 GCA_049296695.1 Methylococcaceae bacterium
GGAGTACAAACCTAGGTTTGTACTCCAATTCAATATTATCTTTGTAGGACTTCTAAAATGTTAGAGCAATTCAAGATAAAGATAATCACCATCTTGATAATATTGACCGAGTTGATAATCAACTTTATTTTTAAAAAGAGGGCCATCATATACAAAAGAATGAAATTCACCCCCTTCACCCGAAGCGTCAATGCCTAGTGCTTGCATTTCATTAACAGTTTGCTGATTTATATCTTTACCTAAAAATTGCTGAGGCATTAATTTTGTATTAATAGAAATAATCTGAGCGCGATAAGCTCTGGCAATAAATTCATTAACAACTGCTTGTCTATTATTTAACCACAGCGGCATTAACATTTCTATTTCAAAATTAGTTAATACTCGTTTTATCCAATCATAATGGGCTTGCAAATCAATATCGCCAAAAATACCTTTGTGAATGCCGCTAGCTTTTAATTTGGCCAGTTCAATGCCCCACTGTTGTTCATAATTACTAAAATCTGAAAAGCCTAAAATAATTTCTTTATTAAGTGCATTGGCTTGTCTTAATAATAGCTCTTTAGATAAACCATGTGCAGTAGTTTTTTGAGTATTTTCTTTGAGCATAGTCAGTAAAATAATATCACTGTCAGGATATTGATTTAAATATCTATCAAGAGCCAAACAAGAATCTTTACCGCCACTCCATGAAAAAAAACAGGTTTCGTTTGCCATGATTAGTCCAATATGTGTTTAATCCGAATTTACAAAATTTTAAAATAAACAGAATATTAATTTTTTAATTTTAAAAATCCTGATACTGACAATCCTATCATTATAAATTATCACGCCATTGGCAATAAGGATGTTGCGCTAAATTATTATTATAATAACGCATATCTTCAGTGACTTCTTTGCCCAGCCACGCGGGTTTGCTAAAGCTTTCATCGCTTGACGTTAATTCTATTTCAGCCACTATTAATCCCTGATTATCACCTGAAAACTCGTCAATTTCCCAAAGTTTATTTTCATAAGTCACAAAATGACGTATTTTTTCAATAATCGGTTTTTTACATAATTGTTCAAGCATTTCATTGGCATCGTTTAGTGGAATTTCATATTCATATTCTAAACGTTGCGTGCCGATAGTCGCGCTTTTAATATTGAGCCATGCTTGCTTATTACTAATTCTAATACGAATAGAACTGGTCGGCTGTGAACTCATATAACCTTGGCAATAACGCACCGAATGGCTGATTAATTCACGCCAATCATTATTAGCTAATAAGAATTTATGTTCGATTTCAATTGCCATTAATCCGCCTTGTCATGACTGCCATCACAATAAGGTGGCGTTTGTGTTAAGCTGCAAGTGCATAAATAAACGCTTTCAGTATTCTCAGCGATAAATTTAATAGGTCTTTTATCGCTTTTAGTGCGATGACTACCATCACATAAAGGCGCGTCTTCGCTTAAAGTGCAACTGCACCACGCATAAACTTTGCCTTTTTCAATATCGACAGGTATTGGCGTATTATTTGTTTTTGTGGTCATGGGATTTTAATAGTGTCAATTTTGGAGGTCAGGCTTTGCCTGATAATTAAAAATCATGCAAAGCCTGACCTCCAATTATTAAGGTTTTTAATTACAAGGCATGATTTAAAAAAGTTAAACTTATCCAAACAAAACCTATAGTAGTAATAATAAAACTAATTGCCGAATAGATTTTCCAGTGGATTTTATTCCAAAAATTAGGGTCAAAGGCGGCAATGACAAATACTGTCGGATTAGCAAAGCCACCAATGGCTACGCACCAACACGCAATAACAGGTAATTCAATACCTGAACCGTAAAAAGCTAAGTTAAATAATGCCATGAGCGCGTAATCAACATGCGCTCTAATCATGGTTTTATAATCAACTAAAAACTTTTCATCAATACCTTGAATAGGAAACCAACGTGCAAAAGTCATTAACCATGCTGAGGCAATTAATGCCATCATACACGCCACTGCACCTATTAATAATACGCTCATAATTATCCTTAATTCAACCCGCAGGCCATGTTAATTGTCTACCTGCTAATAAATGAATATGCAAATGCCCGACCGTTTGTCCGCCGTCATTATTACAATTAATCACCGTGCGATAACCATTGTCCGCCACACCTAATTGCTTAGCAACATTAGCCGCAGTGATTAATAACTCACCTGCCAATTGCACATCGTTTAATTCATTTAAATTAGCATAATGTTGTTTGGGGATAATTAATACATGCACGGGGGCTTGGGGATGAATATCATTAAAAGCTAAAAATTTTTCATCTTCAAAGACGATACTGGGTTTAATATCGCCCTTCGCCATTTTACAAAATAAACAATCAGTCATAATAAAACCCTAATTATTGAGTCAATAAATAATATGTAGAGACGTTGCACTGCAACGTCTTTCAACCGCGACTATTATTAAATAGTGGTGCATCAAAAAGTAGGTTAATTAATATCAATCGGAGTTCAAACCTAGGTTTGAATTCCAATTAAAATGGCATTTTGTTAAAACCTACTTTTTTGAAACACTACCTAAATTAATTAAAAAGGTAATTGAAAATTAGGTGGTAAAGGCAAACCAGCGGTTATTTCAGACATTTTTTCTTTTTTCATTTTATTCACTTTATTCACCGCATCATTAATAGCGGCGGCGACTAAATCTTCTAACATATCTTTATCTTCACCTAATAAAGAATCATCAATAGTGACTTTTCGCGCTTCGCGTTTACCTGTCATGATAATACTCACTAAACCACCGCCTGATTGACCAGTAACCTGCATTAAGGCTAATTCGTCTTGGGCTTTTTTGAGGTTTTCTTGCATTTTTTGGGCTTGTTGTAACATACCGCCCAGTGCGTTTTTCATGTTAATCTCCTGTAATGGGTTCGATATTATCGACTCGCGCATCAAAATAGGTTTTTAAAGCCTGTACAGTTTCATCGTTATGAATAGCATTAACGGCTTGTAATTGACGTTCATCTTTGGCTTGGGCTTGCTTTTCTGCGGGGGTGTTATTAATATTTTCTTTAACGTTAATAACTAATTTTAATGAAGTAGCGCAATACGCTTGTAATTCTTTTTCTAAAGTATCTTTAGCGCGGTCAGTATAAAAAGTATTAGGCGCGACACTTAATACACAGCTCTTATCATCAATACTTTCTAAACCACAATTATTAGCCAATTGTTTCACTAAGCCAGTTAATGCCATTGCCTCCACCATAGCAGACCATTCTGTACCGCTACGATAAGCAGGGCGAGTAGTGGGCGGGGCAAGAGGTGCGGGTGCTGTAGCAATAGAGGGAACAGACGCGCTAACAACAGGCGCAATAGTCGTTTTAGCCACAGGCGGCGCGGCATTGACGCTATCAATTAACACAGGTCTAAAGGCTAACATACGCAATAATACCATTTCAAAACCACTGCGCGGGTCGGGTGCTAAATCTAAATCTTTTTGCCCTAGCAAACCAATTTGATAATAAAGCTGAATGTCTTCGGGACTAATTTGCTTTGCCAAACTCGCCATGATTTCGCCGTCAAATTCGCTATCGATGGCACTTGGTACGACTTGTAAGAGCGCGACCCGATGTAACACTTGCAAAATTTGTTGCAGAACATCGCCAAAATCAGGGGTTAAGTGACTAAGTTCATCGATAATCGATAAAATTTTCACCCCATCGGCTTGCGCTAAGGCTTGCAATAAATCATTAACGGGCTGTTGCGCCACTGTGCCGAGCATGGTTTCGACTTCTTTGGCAGACACCGCGCCACTGCCAAAAACAATAGCTTGGTCAAGCAAACTTAAGCCATCACGCATACTACCGTCAGCGGCGCGTGCTAATAATTTCAGCGCGGGCGTTTCAAAAGCAATGCCTTCTTGCTCAAGGATAAAACGCATTTGACCGAGAATTTGGCTGGGGAGCAATTGTTTTAAATTAAATTGCAAACAGCGCGACAGCACCGTCACAGGGATTTTGTGCGGGTCAGTGGTGGCAAGTAAAAATTTGACGTGTTGCGGCGGCTCTTCGAGGGTTTTCAACAAGGCGTTGAAACTATGCCCTGAAAGCATGTGAACTTCATCGATTAAATAAACTTTATAGCGTCCTTGATTGGGCGCGTATTGAACATTATCGAGCAGGTCGCGGGTATCTTCGACTTTGGTGCGAGAGGCGGCATCGACTTCAATTAAATCTAAAAAACGTCCCTCATCGACAGCTTTGCAAATTGCGCAAACGCCACAGGGATTAAAGTCTTGGAGATTTTCACAATTGATGGCTTTTGCCAGAATTCGCGCTAAGGTCGTTTTACCAACGCCGCGCGTGCCAGTGAATAAATAAGCATGATGCAAACGGTTGTTTTGCAGGGCATTTCTTAGAGAATCAACCACATGGCTTTGTCCAACAACTTCGGTGAAATTATGCGGCCGCCATTTACGGGCAAGAACCTGATAATTCATTGGACTTTTGGGGATAAGAATGACTAACGAAGATGGGCGGTAATCGCACCAGCTACATCTCGGCACACGAATCTGCTGTTACCGTTGCTCCCTTCCGGACCTGGCGGGGTTCACAGCGTATCATTGCGAGAGAACCGATACGACTACCATTGAATCTAGCCGTGAGGCTAAGAGCTGAGTATTATGTGTGAATTTTCCGACAAAAACAAGCAAATTTTGGTTTTTTTTCACATTATCGTAGTTTTTTTGTCACAACATGGCAAAAGAAATCAGGCGTTCAATCCCTTTAATAAAGCCATAATAAAAAACTATCATTAGTGCTAAATAATAAAATCAGTTACGATAAACAGCACAGTTTTATTATCAGCATATTTATTAAATAATATTTAATACGGATTTAATCAATATTACCTATATAAAATATGGCTAGTGCTTTAAAAGCACAAAAATATCGTCTTATATTACGCTTTTTAAACACTACCAAATGTTTAAATTAATACAGCGATTATGCGTTTATCTGCCCATACAGTACGCACTTATTAAATCATATTTTTGTTTCGATTTATTCTGCTTTTAAACTCAAATTCTTAAAATACAATCAAATCATTTCTTAATCAAATAACTATTTTTATAGGCTTAGATATTTTTGCATAACTTCAATTATTAATCATTACAATCAATCTATCTTGTTTCCTTGGCTAATTTTGTCACTCCTTAGTTATCACCACCCGATTCAGTTATAATGCCAAACAATCAAGCCTTTGTTTAACTGCACTTAAGAACTCTATGACCAAAAATATTGACTATATCAACACCCCAGAGCAACTGTCCGCGCTCTGTGAACGCATTAAACAAGTCTCGTGGCTGGCACTGGACACTGAATTTTTACGCGAAAAAACTTATTATCCTAAGTTTTGTTTGTTGCAACTGGCAACCCCTGAGTGGGTGGCTTGCGTTGATCCCATTGCTTTGTCCAATTTAAACGAATTATTTGAAGTTTTATACAATCCTAATTTAATCAAGGTATTGCATTCATCTCGGCAAGATTTAGAGATTTTTTATCAACTCACAGGCAAAGTGCCTATGCCGATTTTTGATACCCAAATTGCCGCGCCGCTTTTGGGATTTCAAGATAACCCCGGTTATGCCATGTTGGTGTCGAGTTTATTGAATATTAATTTAAATAAAGCCCACACCCGTGCCGATTGGAGCAAGCGACCTTTAACCGAGGCTGAAATTGAATATGCCGCTGATGATGTAATTTATTTATGCAAAGTCTATGAAATCATGACCCAAAAACTTGCCGCATTAGGACGGACTGATTGGTTAATTCAAGATTTTGCCGAATTAGCAAACCCTGAGTTATATAATGTACTACCTGAAAAAGCATGGCTAAAAATAAAAGGTAAAAATAAACTCACAGGCAAACAATTATCAATTATTCAAGCCGTGACGCAATGGCGTGAACATACTGCGCAATTAGAAGACCGTCCTAGAAGTTGGTTATTGCGTGATGAATTATTATTTGATTTAGCCAAATTACAACCCGAAAACTTAACTGAATTAGCGAATGTTCGTGGTATTAATGAACGCACCGTGAGTCGTTATGGCTCAGAATTATGTCAATTAATTACTGGGGCTAAAAACCGCGCCCCATTACCTTTGCATGATAAAGAACGTCCTGCTAAAAAAACCCAACAACAAGAAGCCATTTTAGATATTTTAACGGCATTAGTGAGAATTAGAGCCGAAGAAAACGCCTTAAATCCAAGTATATTAGCCACGCGCAGGGATTTAGAAGTTTTATTATCAGGTGATGATGAAGATTGTTTATTATTACACGGCTGGCGATTTGCAATGGCGGGTAGAGAATTAGTCGGTTTATTGCGGGGCGAGTTATTATTAGGGATTGATGAACAAAAAGTGGCGATTATAGAACGTGATTGAGGTATTTAAGTTTTATTTATCGTTAGATGCTTTTTTATAGATTAGGGGTGATTATGAATTTTATTACCACAAAACAAGCTGGTCAGAATTTAGAACAATTAGTTGACCGTGTTATTTTTGATGTTGAGCCTACGATTTTATGTAATGAAAATGGAAAAAAAGCAGTATTAATGGCATTAGATGAATTTGATGCTTGGAAAGAAACTTTTTATTTACTTTCTAATCCAGTCAATGCGGCGCATCTTTTAAAATCCATTAAAGAAATTGAAGACGGCGCGGTTTTTGAAAGAGAACTCAGTCAATTATGAAGTTGGTTTTTAGTAAGAGTTCATGGTCAGATTATCTTTGGTTTCAAGATAATGATAAAAAACTTTTATCGCGTATTAATGCTTTAATTAAAGAGATTGAGCGTTTGCCTTTTGATGGAACGGGTAAGCCTGAGGCATTAAAAGCCAATTTATCTGGATTTTGGTCAAGAAGAATTAATAGTGAACACAGGCTAGTTTATAAAGTGACCGATACAGAAATTATTTTTGTTTCTTTCAAATTTCACTATACTAAAGATTGATTGTATCTAAATTAATTATTGATTAATAAATAGGTATTAAATTATGAATAATAACTCTTATCAAGATATTATTACCATTGAAGCGGGTAAACGCGGCGGCAAGCCTTGTATTAGAGGTTTGCGAATTACGGTTTATGATATTTTAGAATATTTTGCCTCAGGTATGACTCAAGAAGAAATACTTGAAGATTTTGATTATTTAACTAAAGAAGATTTACAAGCCTGTTTTGCTTATGCAGCAGATAGAGAAAAACATTCGGTAGTCCTGCATTAGAAATGTTGATTAATATATTAAATTTGGAGTGCAAGCTTTGCTTGCTAATCATTAGCAGACACTCAAATTATTCTTCTCCGCATCCCTTTTATTAATAAAATTAGCTTAGGTGAATTATGACAACCATTTCTATTGAAGTAGATGAAAAAATTGCCCGCACGTTTTTTCAAGCATCCGCTGACGAAAAGCATAAGTTTCAAGTTTTGTTAAATTTACGTTTAAAAGAATTATTATCAGCTTCAAATAGACCGCTAGCTGATATTATGAATGAAATGGGGAATTATGCTCAAACACAAGGCATGAATGCGGAACTTTTAGCATCATTATTCAATGAAAAATAAAATTCGCGTAGTTATTGATACAAACGTTATTATCAGTGCCGTTTTATTGCCACATTCAATATCGCGTCGTTTATTTGATTTTGTTGTATTAAATGGCGAACTATTAGTTTCAGAAGATACGCTTACAGAATTGAATGACGTATTGTCTCGTCCAAAATTTAATAAATATGTACTAGAGGAAAATCGATTAGAATTTTTCTCGGCTTTAGTGCGTGTAGCTAAAGTTGTACAAATTACCCAAGTAATAACAGCATGTCGTGATAGCAAAGATTCCGACTTTTACGATAAAAGCGTGTTATTGGGTCATCCTCCTAAAATAATAGGGATACGGCGCGGTAATTGTTCCAATAGACAACTTGAATTATTACTTAGAAATAAAGTAGATGCAATTAAAGCCTTTAATCTTGATTTTATGCAGATACTTTAAATTAATTTTGTTTAATTAATGGATAATAAACTATGAATAATAACTCTTATCAAGATATTATTACCATTGAAGCGGGTAAACGAGGCGGTAAACCTTGTATTAGAGGTTTGCGGATTACAGTTTATGATATATTGTCATGGCTAGCCGATGGTATGACTTCAGCAGAAATTATTGAAGATTTTCCTGAATTAACTACTAGCGATATTAATGCCTGTTTGCGTTTTGCCGCTAATAGAGAACATGATTTAGCCAGCATTAAAGCCTTATGAAATTATTGCTTGATGAAAATTTATCACGGCGTATTGTGCCATTTATTCAAGCTTTTTATCCTAATTCCACACAAGTCGCTTTGATTGGTTTAGAAAATACCGATGATAAAATTATTAGACAATATGCTATTGATAATGATTTTATTATTGTCACTAAAGATGCTGACTTTTATGAAATGACGCTACTTTATGGACAACCGCCCAAAATTGTTTGGTTAAAAATGGGTAATCAATCTAAAGCGGCAACTATTAAAACGTTACAGGATTATCAAGCGATAATACATCAATCGCTATTTATCGATAATAAAGCCTGTATTGAAATTTTATAATCCAATTTAATTAAAAAATACTCTTTTAAACGACTATGAAAATACTCAGCGTTCATTGTAAAAACATCAATTCTTTAGAAGGCGATACCCGAATTGATTTTACACAAGCACCGTTTGCAAATTCAGGCGCGTTTGCCATTACAGGGGCAAATGGTTCGGGTAAATCGAGTATTTTAGATGCGATTACCTTAGGGCTATACGGTGAAACTTCGCGTTCTCAATCACTCACAGGCGCGGTTGCCGAGCATGTGATGACCCGCAATACCGATGACTGTTTTGCTGAGGTGGAATTTGCTTTAAATACCCAGCGTTATCGTTCCAGTTGGTCAGTGCAACGCCAAGGTGAGGCAATAACCCCCGCGCAAATGCAATTAACGCATGTTGATAGCAATGAAGTGTTGGCAGACTCTATTGAGCAAGTCTGCCAGCAAATCACTGAATTGACGGGGATGAATTTTCGTAATTTCACCCGCGCTATGTTGCTAGCGCAAGGGGATTTTGCCGCCTTTTTAAACGCGCTGGATAATGAACGTTTGGATATTTTAGAAAAAATTGTCGGCACAGACAGCTACGAACGTTATAAAGATGAAGTTTTGTATAAAGCTACAAAAGCACAATTAGAATTGCAACGCTTGCAAGAAGCCTTGCAAACTCTTGAAGTCCCCGACCCTAAAAAACGTGAAGCTTTTGCTTTGGACTTGGCTGATTTTAATGAACAAATTAGCAGTTTGCAGACTGAGCAGAATCAATTACGTCACCAACATGACGCGCTGAAAAATATTTCAAGCTTGCAAGTGCAAGTCAAACAACAAGAACAAAAGCTTAAAGTGGCTGAGACCTTAGCCCAAGCCGCGCAAGAACAACTCAGTGCCTTATTAGCCGATGAAGACGCGCTTGTTTTTGCCGATGATTTAACTGCCGCGCAAAATCAAGCCACTGCCTTGCAACAAAGCCAGTCCGCTTTGGCGACACTGCAAACGGAATTACAACAACTGCAAGCCAAATTAAGCAATGCGGTATCGATTGCCGATATTGATTTAAACGCCATTAATAGTGCCGAGCAACAACAAGCCATCAGCTCTGCGCGAATTGAATTATCAACGCTCACGGCAAATCGCCAAGCTGAAAGCAGTTTATGGCAATCGTTGGCGATTCAATTAAGCGAAAAAAAATCAACCTTAGCTTTAAATAAAACATGGTTAGAAGACCACGCCGCCGATGCCGCTTTATTAACGGCTTTTCCCAACACCGATAAAATCAAAGCGATTCGCGCTGAGTTGCTTGATGTGCAAAACAAACAACAAAGTTTTGAGCTTTGGGCAAAAACCACTGGCGCGACACTTAAGAAAAATCAAGAAGCTTTGGATAAAGCCACCAAAAAATCGGCTGATTTAACCGCGCAACAGCAAGCCGATGAAACCGAATTAAAGGCTTTATTGCAAAATAATAGCCTTGAAGAATTAGAAAGCTTGCAAGCTGAGCAATATCAACGGGTGCAAGATTTTCAAGAGTTACTCTATTTAGCCCAAGCGCATGAAAAATTAATGAGCAGTGGCTTTAATTTCTTTTGGAAACGCAAAGTCACTGAGCCGCAAGTCCTGCCCGATGCCAATACGCTGACTGCTGAATTAGAACAATTGCATCTTGATATTAGACGCGAAGAAAATATCAAACGCGTCTTAGAAACCGCCATTGCGCGTGAAGCCTTGGTGAAAAAATTAGCTGTTTATCGGCAACATTTAGTTGATGATGAGCCATGCCATTTATGCGGCGCGTTAGAACATCCTTATATCAGCCATCCACCGCTCGCCACCAATAGCCAACAAGCTTTAGTTGACCAGCAAGCCAAAATTCGCGCTTTGGTGACATCTGCAAATACTTTGCGAGTCCGTATTAAAGACACTCAGCAACAAAGTGTTAGCACACAATCCAAAAACCAAAAAGCCCAACAAGTCAGTTCACAATGGGTGATTTTGGTGAATCGACTCAATGCGTCCAGTCGTGAATTAAAAATTGGCAATATTGCCCTGCAAAAACAATTATTAGCCACTGAAACTGAAGAGCTGAAAAATATCAATAGCTTGCTCAATTTGTGTCAACGCAAAGGCACTGCCATTGAAAAAACGAAAGCCGCTTTAGCTAAAAATGCGATAGTGGTTAAAGAGTTACAAGACAGCGTGCGCCAAACCGAAAGCGTCTGGCAACACCGCGCTAAAGAACAACAAGAAAGCGTGGCAATGCTTGAACATTTGCAACAAGCTGAAGCCCAAGAATTACAAGAATTAGGCGCGCAATTACAACACTGCGGCGAAACTTTACCCGAAGCAGGACAAGAAGACGCGCTCTTAGAACGTCTTAAAATTCGCCGCCGTGATTATCAAAATTATCACAATCGTTTGGCTAATTTTGATGCGGAATTGGAAAGTCTGCACAGCAAACAAGCCGCCTGTCAGACTGAAATGGCGCATTATGATGGTTTATTTGCCCAGTTAAATGCCAAAGTGCAACGCGAAGAGAGTATCGGTTTGCATTTATCCATTATTGAAAAACAAAGCCTTATCGCTGAAAAACAAACGTTATTGGCTCAACAACAAAGCCAGTTGCAAAGCTTAGAACAAGCCGTGCAAGAAAAAATCAACTCAAGTCGTTTTGGCAAACTCAATGTGTTACAAGACACCTTAAAACGTTTAGAACAATTGCCGCAATTACAAAAACGTAGCAAAGAACAACAAGCCGATTTAATCAAAAAAGCCAATACTTTGATTAGCTTGCAAGAACAATTAATGCAATTGCAAAGCGACACCAGTTTGGAAGGTTTGCATTTTGACAAAATTAACGAGCAGTTACGCAAAGTTAATGAACAACTCGATATTGCCAAACTCGAAAGCCGCCGCTTGACGCAATTAGTGCAATACGCCGAGCAGAATCAACAACAATACGACAGCCTTGCCCAACAATTGCAACAACAACAACAAATCGCCCAACCGCAATTAGAAGCCGCAGAGCAACTCAAAGCTGAAAATCCTGTGACGCAACGCCGCCGTTTGCAACAAAGTATGATTGAACAATTACTCGCGCAAACTAACGCGCATTTAGAAAAAATCAGCGGACGTTATTATTTGCGGCAACGTTTTAGTGAGCAGGGTTTGGCATTAATAATTGAAGATACTTATCAGGCTAATACCCAACGCGCTTTAAAAACGTTATCGGGTGGTGAGAGTTTTATAATTAGTTTGGCTTTAGCGTTGGGATTATCCGAACTTGCCAATAATGGTAAATCGGTGGATTCGTTATTTTTAGATGAGGGTTTTGGTAATTTAGATGCTGAAAACTTATATATGGTGATTAATACGTTAGAAGGTTTACATAAACAAGGTAAAACTATTGGGGTTATTTCTCATGTTGAAGCGGTGCAGAAACGTTTTAAAACGCAATTACAAGTCTCTAAAAAATCGAATGGTTATAGTTTATTGAAGGCGGTTTCTTAATTATTCGCTATTAAAGACCTTGCAATGCAACGTCTCTAGGTGGTGTATCAAAAAAGTAGGCTAGTTAATACAAAACCTTCGGGGTTCAAACCTAGGTTTGAAACTCCAACTAAAATGGCGTTTTGTTAAGACCTACTCTTTTGAGATACTACCGAAAAAGTTAAAATAACACCTTAATTAGTTTTAGATGTAATTGTTATTAACGACCACTGCGTAATTGTGCTTGTTGGTTTAAAAAGAAATTCAAACGCTCTGCTAATAAAGTCGTCATAAAGAAATTTAAACTGCGAGATTGTTGTGCGAGTTTAATTTGTAAAATAGCATCATGTAAATCGCCCATTGAATAATAATATTCCGCTAAATAACGATGCGATTCTGCTGGTTGATTTAATAAACTATAGACTTGCGCCTGTAATTCCCAATAAATCGGTAATTGTTGAGTATTAGCCGATAAAGTGGCTAAGTATTTTTGCCCAGCTTCAATATCGCCCAGTCTTAATAAAGCCCGAATATAATCTAATTTAATGGCTTCATTTTCAGGATATTGGGCAATTAAACGCTGATAACGGGTTTGCGCCATCATAAAATTCTTTGCCGCCAAAGCAGTACGCGCTAACGCACTTTGATAATGCTCATCATTAGGCGCGTCTTTTGCCAAACGCTGAAAAATCGCCTCAGCATCGGCAAATTTTTCTTGATATAAAGCCACCAATCCCAAACCATAATTGGCAACATCACGTTGCTCGGCTGTGCCTTGATTGACACGCACTTGAAAATAACGCGCTGTCTCAGTCAAATTAGTCAGACTACTCAATACCCTAAGCTTAGCTTTTACCAGTTGATAGGCCAAAGAATCGGGGAATTGTTTATAAGGATAACCCTCCGCCCGACCCCGCGTATCGGCAATCCGTGAGGCAGTGACGGGGTGAGTGCGTAAAAACTCAGGCACAGCTTGTCCATAATAACGGCTAGCTTGTTGTAAACGCTCAAAAAAGGTTGGCATACTGCGCGGGTCAAACTGTGAACCGACTAAGGTTTGCATCCCGACTCTATCGGCTTCTTGTTCATTTTCTCGAGTAAAATCAATTTGAGACTGTACACCTACCGCCATTGCGGCCATTATCGCCGCCTGACCTGCGGCGGGGTTTTGTGTCCCTAAAGCAATTGCCGCCAACATTGCCGCCATTGAAGGAATGGACATGCGTTGTTGGGCTTCAAAGGCGCGGTATAAATGCCGTTGGGTGATGTGTCCTATTTCATGTGCCATTACTGAGGCGAGTTCGCTTTCGGCTTCGGTGATTAAAAGCAGACCTGAATTTACGCCAATATAACCGCCTGGCCCTGCGAAGGCGTTGATGTCATTTTCCATGACCACAAAAAAATGAAACGGATAGCTGGGATTATCGCTGTTTGCCGTTAAGCGTTCGCCTATGGCTTGAATATAGTCTTGAATTTCACTGTCTTGGCTGATTTCGATTTGTGAGTGCAAACTACGAAAAAAGGCTTCCCCCAATTCTTTTTCTTCAGCGGCGGTAAATAATGCCCCCGATGAATCGCCCATGTCGGGTAGATTCATTTTATCAATTTCCACCGCATGAGCGAGGCTAATACTTAAACACAGGGTAATTATTAGACGTTTTAAACTAGGGATTCTAGTTATTAAGCTAAGCATAAGATATAAGTCAGTAAAGGCATTAATTGCAATGATTTATTATCCACTATTTTGTGTTAATTGTGCGTTATTTGTCATAGATGATTTTATAATTTAATCAGTTCTTTTTTCCTATGCAATGTATAAGTGTCAATTTTATTCGCCAATAATTTCCTCAATTATTACTATGAAGTTTATCTATCAAATGACAGAGTAGTTTTGATATTAGTTTTTTATAGGTTATTTTTCTATAATTAGCCTTTCTGTACAAAGCTCTTTGTGCTAACACAGAGTTCTATATCAATATGTATAACAGTATCTACGATGAAATATGCGTTTTTTAAATAAAATTGCAATAAAAAGCCCTTCATCTTTTTAAAAGATGAAGGGCTTTTTATTGTTGTAAAAATAGCCAAGCTTACATTTTCTCTAAGCGATTAAGCATATTCACTAATTGCGTAGAATAAAGCCAAGCATCTTGTGTGGCTTTTTCAATATCGGGGTTATCTGAACTAATATGAAATGCCGCCTCATGAAAAGCATTATGGATTTTTTCTATATGTTCAATTAATTGTTTTTTTTCTTCACAAAAACGCTCAAAATTAGGTTTTATTTCGCTATAAAACATTTTGCCAAAAGCGCATTCAGTGGGCTGTTTATGCTCAAAATGTGTACCATGATTTAAACAACGTTGCACACTATTAATATATAAAATATGCTGAACCATATAATTACTGAAATTAATCATTCTGTTTTTCCTAAATAATTAAGATAAACAGCTATTATAAAAAATCAGCAATACTGGCGGCGGCGCGTTTTACATCAAGGAAAATTAAACCCAGTTTTGCATTGGGTTTGGCAAGTACAGTAAGTACCGATTCTGAACCTGCGTAACTCATTAAGACATAACCTTTAGCCCCTTTGATTAACACTTGTTCTAAAGTGCCACGCGCCAATTCTTGCGCGGTTCTATCGCCCAAAGATAACATCGCCGCGCTCATCGCGCCCACTCTATCTTCGTCCATATTAGCAGGTAATACTGAGGCGATCATTAAACCGTCAGTAGAAATAATGCCCGATGCTTCAATATCGGCTGAAGTTCCGTTAAGTTCTGTTAGCACTGAAGTCAACATGTCTGCACGCATATTCAGTTCCTCCTTTTTATGCTTGTTAATAATTAATGATTTGCCCTAAGGCAACGGTGTTTTGTTGCAATTCAGCTGGGCAACCCCATGAATTTAGTAGCCGCTAGTCTACATTTTTCTGGGGTGTTAGCAACTGCTTTATGGTTTATTCAACAGTCACGGACTTAGCTAAATTGCGGGGTTGATCGACATCAGTGCCTTTTAATACTGCCACATGATAGGCTAATAATTGTAAAGGAATACTGTAAATAATCGGTGAGATTTCATTTTCTACCGCTGGAACGCGAATCAACTGGCTATTTTGTTCTTGATCACTGGCTAGGGTTTCATCCATAAAGATAATCAATTGTCCGCCGCGTGCGCTGACCTCGTGCATATTGGATTTAAGCTTCTCTAATAAATCATTATTAGGCGCGACCGTAATCACAGGCATATCGGCATCAATTAAGGCAAGCGGCCCGTGTTTTAATTCACCCGCAGGATAGGCTTCGGCGTGAATATAAGAGATTTCTTTAAGCTTTAACGCGCCTTCCATCGCAATCGGATAATGCGAACCACGTCCTAAAAATAAAGCATGATGTTTTTCAGCAAATAACTCCGCAAGACTTTTGATTTCAGCATCGAGTTGTAGCACTTGTTCGATTTGTTTAGGTAAGTGAAACAGCTCAGACGTGATTTTATGCTCTAAGACTTCACTTAATTGAAAGCGTCTGCCCAAAGCAATCACCAATAACATTAAACTGGCCAATTGCGTAGTAAAGGCTTTAGTTGATGCTACGCCAATTTCAGGCCCCGCTCGGGTGAGTAACACTAAATCGGACTCACGCACTAAAGAACTTTCAGGCACGTTGCATATAGCTAAGGAATATTTTGCCCCTAATTTTTTGGCTTCTTGCAAGGCGGCGAGAGTATCAGCAGTTTCACCCGATTGCGAAATAGTCACTACTAAAGTATCTGGCGCAAGCACAGGACTACGGTAACGAAATTCGCTAGCCACTTCAATTTGGCAAGGTACGCGTGCTAGTTTTTCTAGCCAATAACGTGCCACCAGTCCCGCATGGTAGCTTGTGCCACAGGCTAAAATCTGTACGGCTTTAACATTATCGAATACTTGCGCCGCATCAAAACCAAAGGCACTATCTTGCAGACGATTGTGTACAAAGCGACCTTCTAAGGTTTGCGTTAATGCAAAGGGTTGTTCGTAAATTTCTTTGAGCATGTAATGGCGATATTCGCCCTTATCAATCGCATCGGCACTTAATTGACTTTCACGAATCGGGCGTTGTACTAAATGCTCGTTAGCATCATAAATTGTCACTGAATCAATAGTTAAAAGCGCAATATCGCCTTCTTCTAAAAAGATAAAACGTTGTGTGACGGGCAATAACGCGGCAACATCAGAGGCAATGAAATGTTCACCGATACCTATGCCAATCACTAAAGGACTGCCTTTGCGGCAGGCGATTAAAGTATTAGGCTCACTACTGCTGATAATGCCCAAAGCATACGCACCCTCTAATTTTTTCACGGTGTGTTTAACCGCTGTGATTAAGTCTGGCGCGGTTTCTAGGGCATGATAGATTTCATGCACAATCACCTCAGTATCGGTTTCTGAGGTAAATTCATAACCATTATCTTGTTGCACTTCACGCAAAGACTGGTGATTTTCAATAATACCGTTATGCACCACCGCCACTTTATTGCGGCTCAAATGCGGATGGGCATTGGCAGTGCTGGGTTTGCCATGCGTTGCCCAACGAGTATGGGCAATGCCTATCATGCCCGTAGCAGGTTCACTACTTAGCAATTGTTCTAATTCTGCCACCTTACCCACAGCCCTGCGACGTTCAAGCTGCTCTTTATCAATAACCGCCAAGCCCGCTGAATCATAACCGCGATATTCAAGCCGCTTTAAACCTGCCAGTAAAATGGGGACTACATTACGTTGCGCGATACCACCCACAATGCCACACATTAGTTTTTCTCCTTTTTTTGAGGACGTTGCCAGCTTGCAACTGAGGTTTGCTTAGAGCGACTTAGCGTTAATTGATTGTCAGGCGTGTCTTTAGTAATAGTTGACCCCGCGCCAATGGTGGCATTTTTACCGACTTTAACTGGCGCGACTAATTGGGTATCTGAACCAATAAACGCGCCGTCTTCAATAATGGTTTGCCATTTATTAACGCCGTCATAATTACAAGTAATAGTACCCGCGCCAATATTGACACCACTGCCGACAATACTATCGCCAATATAACTTAAATGATTAGCTTTACTGCCTTTAGCAATAGTGGTTTTTTTAATTTCCACAAAATTACCAATATGCACATCATTGGCTAATACTGTTTCAGGACGTAACCGCGCATAAGGCCCAATGCGACTATTATTACCAATAATGGCATCTTCAATTATACAATTAGGCAAAATCTCAACATTATCACCAATAGTGGCATTTTTAATAATACAATTCGCGCCTATTTTAACGCCATTCCCTAAACGATTACTGCCTTCAAATAAACAGTTAATATCAATTTCAATATCTTGACCTAGGGCCTCAAAACTGCCGCGTACATCAAAACGCGCAGGGTCTCTTAAGGTCACGCCTTGCATTAATAAATCCAGTGCTTTTTCTTGTTGATAAACCCGTTCTAATTGACTGAGTTGCAAACGATTATTAACGCCTAATACTTCATATTCAGTAGTGGGCTGGCTGGTGATGACCTCAATATTATCAATAACTGCCATTGCAATAATATCAGTTAAATAATACTCACCTTGGGCATTATTATTACCTAATTGCTTGAGCCATTGTTTTAATTGAAGTCCTCGCACTGCCATAACACCTGTATTAGTTTCATGAATGGCTTTTTCTTCAATAGTAGCATCTTTTTGTTCCACAATTCTTAATACTTTGCCTGAATCGTCTCTCACAATACGACCATAACCTGTGGCATCATTTAATACTACGGTTAATAATGCCAAAGATTGCTCAGTGACATTAGCTAATAAGTTTAAAACAGTATCGCGTTTTAATAACGGCACGTCACCGTATAAAATTAAAACCTTATCATCGTCACCAATAACATCAATAGCTTGTTGTACTGCGTGACCTGTGCCTAATTGTTGTTCTTGCACTGCCCAATGAATGGAATGCTGTGCCAAACGCTGTTTTACTAATTCCGCGCCATGACCGATGACAATACTAATGTTATTATCGGGTAAAGATTGGCTTAAATTATAAACATGTTCGATTAAGGATTTATCAGCAATGGGATGTAATACTTTAGGCAAATCAGAGCGCATTCGCGTCCCTTTACCTGCGGCAAGAATAATGGTGCTTAATTTCATTAATGATGTCCAAATAAGTGAAAAGAGGGATTGTTAGAATTTTTTTAGCAGATAGCTAAAATGTTTATAGAGAAGTGTTCAATCAAGTAATTTAAAGCTGTCACTTTGACAGGCTTTTTTATCAAATGAAAAGGTAAATTCGCAACCAAATTTTTTATTAATTTCTGCTATAAAATAATCCGAAAAATCAGCATTTCCTATTTCATAACTATGATAGGCTTTTACAGCTTCGGCATGAGAAGAAATATAAATTTCATCTATTTTAAATAATTTTTTTAAAACCAACAAAATAACAGATTTGTCATAACGGTAAGCACGTTTTAACACCCATACCAGTTCACATAAAGTAATCTCATTGATAAATGCTGGATTTTCTATTGAGCATTTACTTTCAATAAGATTGCTTGCCAAAAGAGATTGTTGCTTATCATCTTGTGCAATATAACGAACCAACACATTAGTATCTAAGCCAATCAAAGTTTTGCTCCTTCTAATTCAATAGCATTGTCCATATCTTCTAAGCTAATTGTTTTATGCGGTTTGGGAACAAGTCCTTTTAATTGTTTAATAGAATGATTCATATTTTCATGTTCTTCAACTACAACAATAACTCTTGCTTTTTCAAAACTAGGTTTTACGCCTAGCCAATTTAATGTGCCATTTTCATAAATAGCCTCATAACTTTTTAACATGTTTATTTGTCCTTTATTTAAAATGTTTATAAAAAAAACGCGTTTATCTTTCTATCATATTAACTAAAATTGAAACTATTTTTTCGATTTGGCTAATATGGTATTCGTTAAAATCAACATGAACGGTATTATTTTCTAATGTTAAAAATTTCCAGATATTACCCGTGGTGACAACACCATAAATAGCAGGTAATTCAGAGCCTTCGCCTTTATTAAAAAGTGATGCCGCCACCATTTCAGCAATACATTGTCCTAAACCGCCCATAATATAGTCATTTTTAGCTTCAACAATGGTAATAATAGGTGCTGTCATATAAAGTTGTTCTTCAGATTTACTTAAAATAAAATCACAAAAACCCGATAAGCCTTTTTCTTTATCAACATCCAAAATAACACCTGAAAAGAAACTCACTTTATTATTTAATATTTTTCTAACTTCTAGCAACACATTTGAAATAATCAGTTCAGATTTGGCTTTTTCAGTGCCAATTGCCATAGCCAGTGGCACATTATAATTTAAAGTATCGTTTAAATATTGACTAATGGGTTTTTGACTGACTTGAGAAAATAAATCTTTTTCATCAATGATGGTGAGTTGAAATAACTCTTTGACTTGTTTTAAATTAAAATCACTGTATGACATTGAGATAGGTTAAGTTAGGTTTATAAATAGGAAGTGGAAGTCTGGTACAAAAAATAGGCGACATGAAAATTTAATAAATAATTGAAGTCACTAACGGAATATAAAATTATGTAGTTTCTATAGCTAAAAACAAAGGGGTAATTCAAAACTGGCTTTGTATTTCAGTGCGTAATTTCAGTAAATAACACGAGTGTATTAGAATAATGGATATTAATTATTACAGAAAATTATTAATATCAATAATCTTTTGTCCAGCCCATGAATGAAGCATACGAGGAACTAAAACATCATGATGTGTGTTTAAGATAGTTTCTCGAATATTGAGATATACATATTCTTCGTCAGGTGATTTTATCTTAATAATATTTAAGTGGTCAATCTGACGATCATCACCAAAAAGAATTGTTTTTATAGAATCAATCATAGCTTTAGCCATATTGTCTAAATCTTTTTGAATACCTTTTTGTTTTACTACAAAAACGATTAATAAACAAATTGATTTATCTGAACTAAAAGGCGTAGTTTTATCTTTAAAATAATCTCGAATAGCACGTTCAAAAGCGACTCTCATCCCTTTTTGCTTAGAAATAGCTTGTTTGGAAACTGGTGATATACGAATTGGAATTATATGAATTGGAGTTTTATTACTTTCAGTCTGACAAATAGGACAATGAAACTGTGCAATAGATAAAACTTTTGATGATAAGTCTGGCGAAAAAATAGAAATAGCTACAGAACGTCGACGATAATAGTATGGAAAAAGAGTATTAGAATTTTTATTTAACCAAACTACAATATCGCTCATTTCATTATCATTATTTGTTAAATTATTCAAAGTTTTTCCTGTTTGTTCCTCATATAAATCAAGCAATTGTTTTTTTAATATAAGTAGATTAGGAGACTCAACTTTAAGCTCAGATGGAATTGGAAGGTTATTACTCATGATATTTAATATATATGAAAGTCAAACAAGCAAAATAATTAAGCTAATAAACTTAATAATGAATAGTTTTTATAATTGCAAAGACGTTGCAGTGCAACGTCTCTACAAAAAAACTTTTTAATTACTTTAACACAACAAAGAAACCTTCACTACCGCGTTGAATATTAATCAGTAAAGCATTTTCAGGGTCAACCACTTGTTTTAATTCATCCAAGTTATGCACCCGATAACGATTCGCCGAGACAATCACATCACCCACGCGTAAACCCACCAGCGCCGCTTTAGAATTGCCATCCATTTTACTAATTAAAATACCTTCAATTTGATTCTTTTGGGTTTCCACTAATAACGTACCTTTTAAAGTACGATGCAGTTTTTCACCCACTAATTGCGCTTGTTGTGGGCTACTAATAATAGCGGTGGTATTACGTTTTTCATTACCGTGATAATAGTCAATTTCAACTTTATCACCGATTTGTAATAAGCCGACTATATTGCGAATATCATGACTATTTTCAACTTCACGACCATTAGCAGTGACAATAATATCCCCCGCTTCTAAACCTGATTTTTCAGCAGGTGAACCCGCTTCAATACGACTAATCACCGCGCCGTGATTACTTTTTAAATTAAAGGCATTAATTAATTCGGGGGTTAAATCTTGGGTAGTAACCCCTAATAAACCGCGTTTGACTTCACCGTGTTTGACTAAAGATTCTTTAATCGACATCGCCATATTAGCAGGAATTGCAAAACCAATGCCGACATTACCACCACTGGGGGCTAAAATCGCGGTATTCATGCCGACAAATTCACCGCGTAAATTCACCAACGCGCCGCCTGAATTACCGGGGTTAATCGATGCGTCAGTTTGGATAAAATCTTCATAACCTTCAATGCCCAAACCTGAACGCCCCAACGCACTGACAATACCTGAAGTCACGGTTTGCCCTAAACCAAAAGGATTGCCCACAGCGACTACAAAATCGCCTACGCGCACTTGCGTCGAATCGGCAATGGGCAATTCGGTTAAATGCTCAGCGGGGATTTGAATGACCGCCACGTCAGA
Organism: Methylococcaceae bacterium; assembly: GCA_049296695.1. GTDB lineage: Bacteria > Pseudomonadota > Gammaproteobacteria > Methylococcales > Methylomonadaceae > UBA10906. Next base: position 21,613 of record JBAQSX010000072.1, read on the forward strand.
TTCGGGGTCTGTGCCGATAAGTTCAGCGGTGAGTTGTCGTCCGTCTTGTAGTTTGACTTTGATTTTATCAGCTTTATCGATAACGTGATTATTGGTTAAAACCAAACCGTGGCGACTATCGATAATCACCCCAGAGCCTAAACTATTGCGTTGCTCTTGGCGAGATTGACGCGGCACTTGAAAAAATTGTCGAAAAAATGGGTCTTGCATCAATGGATTAGCCGCTACTTCAATATTGGTAGTGGTTGAAATATTAACCACCGCAGGTGTGACGCGCTCTAACATGGGCGCGAGTGAGGGCAAGGCTTGTCCTTCAATTGCCGAAGGCAAACCTGTTGCCCACGCATTCACGCTGAGCAAACACAAGGCGGCAAATAATTTTTTAGGCGCGTATGGTTTAAGATAAGACATGAAAATATCCTCTGATAAGTTACACAATAATTCAAACGTTATGGGTTTAAAACCGCTAAATACAAGCTTTATAGCATTTAGCTTAAACAAACAAACTGAACACAAGCTTAATGCACAAGGCTTTTGAACTCAAAAGCGCATTCCTGTTATGCTTAAGCATTCTTTATTGTTAGATTGACCATCATGATACATTTTGCCCTGCCTTGGCTATTTGCCATTCTGCCTTTACCGTTATTGGTGCGTTGGTTATTACCCGCGCAACTCCCCGCCCAACAAGCCGCTTTAAAAGTGCCGTTTTTAACGGATTTTGACAGCGATGAAGCCCCAACGCATACCCAAATTAACACGCGCCATAGCTTATGGTTGGCAGGTTTAGCGTGGCTGTTGCTAGTCACAGCCAGTGCGCGACCACAATGGTTGGGTGAGCCTTTAGAGCAAGCAATGAGCGGACGGGATTTAATGCTGGCGGTGGATTTATCCAAAAGTATGGAAGCGCAGGATTTTTTCATTCAAAAGCAAGCCGTTGACCGTTTAACAGCGGCAAAATCCGTAGCAAGTGATTTTATTAATCGCAGGGCAGGTGATCGCATTGGTTTGATTTTATTCGGTACGCAAGCCTATTTGCAAACGCCGCTGACCTTTGACCGTAAAACCGTACTCACCTTATTAGACGAGGCGGTGATTGGTTTGGCGGGTGATAATACTGCCATTGGTGATGCTATAGGGCTTGCGGTAAAACGTTTAGCCGATGCCAATGAAAATAGCAAAGTATTAATACTGATGACCGATGGTGCAAATACTGCGGGTGAAGTTTCACCGTTAAAAGCCGCTGAATTAGCGCAGGCTAAACATTTAAAAATTTATACTATAGGTATAGGCGCGGATGAAATGATTATTCGTGATTTTTTTGGTAAACGTAAAGTGAATCCTTCAATGGATTTAGATGAAAATACTTTAGTAAAAATTGCCCAAAGTACAGGCGGTCGTTATTTTAGAGCCAGAAATACCGATGAATTAAATAATATCTATATGTTATTAGATCAATTAGAACCTGTGGAAAAAGATAAACAATTTTTTAGACCACGCAGTGAATTATTTTATTATCCTTTAGCTTTGGCATTATTGATTGTGGCTGGATTGTCTTTAGTGAGCTTAAAAAGTAATAGCTTATAATTCTTAAATGATGTTACTCAGAGCTAATAGTGCAACAAGGGCAAATAATAATTTGCCCCTACAATTCAACGATTCCATACGGGTAGATTATTATTTGCCCTTTTCTACTGCGTAACTTCAGTTGTTAAAAGAAGAATAAGCCTCGGTCTCTAAGGTTATCGTGATTTTTAGGTATAATAATCAATGAGTTTATATATTAAGCTAATAGTCTGTTTTTTAAATGACTAGATTTAATTTTTAAAGATTTTTTATTCAACTAAATTCTTTGTAGAGACCAAAGCCATGAAAGAACACTATTTTCAGAAAGACATAAAAGTCACCGTCCAACAACATTAAAATCAATATAAAACATACTATAAACGATTTGCTATTTCATGTTTAGGCGTGTTTGGTTCATTTGCGCGTAATGAAATGGCTCACGATATTTATTAATTAAAAATGATTTGTCATTAGAATAGCTTAATCGATAATTATTTAGATATTATGTTAAAACGTTGGGCAAATTCCAGCGTGTTACATAGAGCCATGAAGGATATTTATTATGTTGAAAATATTATTAATTAGAAAATAACTATAGGGTTACAACTATGGCACAGAGAAGAGACAAAAACCTTATAAACTATATATTAGATGTTTTTCATTCTCACGGATATGATAGTTCATACCATGTTGATTTTATTACCGAAGAAGTAAAGAAAAAAGGTTACTGGGAAAATAGTAAGGCTAAAACTCCAGAAAAAAGTGTAAGTTCCTATCTCAGCAACCAACATTCTTATTTATTTGAGAAATGCGGTGATGGTTATTATAAGTTGAAATTTGAGTTAAATTTAGAAGAAATAGAGAAAATAAAAACTATTGATGAATATAATCAATATACTGAAAATTCAATTTCAAAATCAGAAAAACCAGAAAGTCCTATTTATCCCTATACAAAAAAACCAAAAATAATTGAAGTTACTCAGAAAGTCTATATTAGAAATCCCTATGTGATTACAAAAACATTGAAAAGAGCAAATGGTATATGTGAAAAATGTAAAAATCCTGCACCATTTATTCGTGCATCAAATAAGACTGCTTATTTAGAAGTACATCATAAAATACCATTGTCGGAAAATGGAGATGACACAATAGAAAACACGATAGCACTTTGCCCTAACTGTCATAGGGAAGAACATTGTGGACAGAAAAACTTCAATTAAAAGGCTAGAAAATGAACACAACACAATTAATTTATGAAATAGAACAATTGCCCATTGAAGCGTAGCAACAAATAGAAGAGTTTGTTGTTGTTATTAAAGCGCGTTATGCTATTACTCGTAAAACAAAATTATCTGAAATAAAAAAAACACCATTTCTTTAAAAGAAAAACACAACTTATGAATCAAAAACAACACCTAAATACGATAAACGATCTGAAAATCGTACTTAAAAAAACAATTTATTACAGCAATTTGCTATTTCACGTTTAGGAGTATTTGGTTCATTTGCGCGTAATGAAATGGCTCACGATATTGATTTATTAATTGAAGATGATTTATCGTTAGAAAGTGCATGGCAGTTTAAACAAAGTTTAGAAAACTTAGTCGATAATCGTTTAGATATTATGTTGAAACGCTGGGCAAATCCCATTGTATTACATAGAGCCATGAAGGATATTTATTATGTTGAAATTATTAGTTAAAAAATAATATTACAAGATGTGAAAATATTCTGCTAAAAAATTGAATTTCTAAGTATTAAATAATTATTAAAGGTTAAAATTATGCCAAATAGAGTAACAGAGCTTCACAATATCATGCCAATTGCCAATATTCCATCGGTACTTGAACATGGTATTTTATCGCATGAACAAGTTAGAAATTTAACTCATGAAGATATATCAATGCCTGAAATTCAAGAACGTAGAGACACTATTCGAGTACCTAATGGACTTTTATTACATCAATATGCAAATCTTTATTTTCACGCTCGTAATCCAATGATGTATAAACGCAGACACGAAGCTAATAATCTTTGTATTTTAAGCATATCGATTAATGTTTTTAAGATTCCAAATGTTGTGATAACAGATAGAAACGCGTCTAGTAATCATGTAAGTTTTTACTTTGACTGTTTATCAGCAAAAGAAAATTTGGATTTCAATATGATTTATGCTCAAGATTGGACATGTCCTGAAGACCAAGCTGAAGAACGGAAACGAAAATCTATTAAATGCGCCGAAGTTTTAGTGCCTAATTCGATTCCTGTTGAATATATACAAGGTGCTTATGTCGTTTCTGTTATTGCAGAAAATAGTTTAAAAGAAAATAATTTTTCTTTACCTATTAAAATTAAACCATCACTATTTTTTAGGTGATTAAAATGATTAAAGTGCTTATTGGGGATATGTTCGCCAGCCAAACAACAACTTTAGTTAATACTGTCAATTGCGTTGGCGTTATGGGTAAAGGCGTTGCTGAAATTTTTAAGCAACGTTTTCCCACTATGTTTAAAGATTATGCACAACGGTGTAAACAAGGTTTGGTAAATCAAGGCGTGCCTTATATATATAAAGATATATTAGGTACTTCAATCATTAATTTCCCTACTAAAAAACATTGGCGTTCTCCATCATTACTTGATGATGTTATTAATGGCTTAGATATTTTTGTAGAAAAATATAAAGAATGGGGAGTAACTTCTATTGCTTTTCCACCGTTAGGTTGTGGTAATGGCGGATTAAGTTGGACGATAGTAGGACCTATTATGTTTCAAAAATTATCCGTATTATCTGATATTGAAATTGAAATTTACGCGCCTTATGGCACACCTCATCATCAATTAAGTATCGAATTTTTAAAAAGTAATATTATAAACAAAACGGACATAAAAGGTCAGCAACAAAATAAAATAAAAATAGAGTGGCTTGCAGTATTAGATGTCGTTTATCAATTAGGAAAATTACCTAATAAAAAATCTGTAGGAAGAACTATTTTTCAAAAAATTTGTTACATTATTACCGAGCAAGGTATAGAAACAGAATTTAATTTTGTACATGGAAATTATGGTCCTTTTTCATCAGAGGTAAAAGAGGCAATTCAAGTATTTTCTAATGCTAATCTTATTCAAGAACAACAATTAGGTAAAATGACGGCATTAAAAACTACTTCGCAATATGAAATAACTCGAGAAAATTTTTCTCAGCAATTAGCTCCATTACAAAAGAAAATAGCAAAAACAGTTGATTTATTTAGTCGAATAAAAAGCACATCGCAAGCAGAAGAAATTACTACTGTTTTATACGCTGTTCGCAATTTAAAAAAGAACAAAGGTAATGTTTCAGTTACTGAACAAGATTTATTTGATTATATTTTAAATTGGAAAAAAAGTTGGCGAGAAGAAAACAAACAAGTCGCTATTATTTCAGTTATTCGTCATTTAGAAACCTTAGGTTGGATGCGATTAGAATATAGTGAATCGTTGGCTAAACATTCGTATGAATCACATTAATTGCTAATTAATAAATCAATTAAACCACCTTATTAACAACAACACTAAAAACTAAAACCATGCAAGAACACTACTCCCCGCAAGACATAGAAACCACCGTCCAACAACATTGGCACGATACAGGCGCGTTTAACGTCACCGAAAACAGCGACAAACCCAAATACTACTGCCTGTCCATGTTCCCCTATCCCAGCGGCAAACTGCACATGGGACACGTCCGAAACTACACTATAGGCGATGTTATCTCGCGCTATCAGCGAATGCTCGGTAAAAACGTGATGCAACCCATGGGTTGGGACGCATTCGGTCTGCCAGCCGAAAACGCCGCCATGCAAAACAACATCCACCCCGCCGACTGGACATACAGTAACATCGCCTATATGCGCGACCAACTCAAACGCCTAGGCTTTGCTTACGATTGGAACAGAGAAATCGCCACTTGCGACCCTGATTATTATCGTTGGGAACAATGGTTCTTCTTACGGCTATTAGAAAAAGGCTTGGTTTATAAAAAAACCGCGCCAGTCAACTGGTGTCCCAACGACATGACGGTACTGGCAAACGAGCAAGTGATTGACGGCTGTTGCTGGCGGTGTGATACGAAAGTGGAACGCAAAGAAATCGCGCAATGGTTTTTAAAAATCACTGCTTATGCTGATGAATTATTAAAAGATTTAGACACGCTCACCGATTGGCCCGAACAAGTCAAAACCATGCAAGCCAATTGGATAGGACGCTCTGAGGGCGTAGAAATGGATTTTGCTGTGCCTGAGTTAGGGCAACCGTTACGCATTTACACCACCCGCCCCGACACCTTAATGGGGGTGACTTACTTAGCCGTAGCCGCTGAACACCCCTTAGCACAACACGCGGCTGAAAATAACGTTGAAATCCAAGCCTTTATCGAAGCCTGCAAAACCATGGAAACCTCCGAGGCGGCAATGGAAACCATGGAAAAACGCGGCATTGCCTCAGGCATTACCGCCATTCACCCCATTACAGGCGAAAACGTCCCCGTGTGGATTGCTAACTTCGTGTTAATGGGTTACGGCACTGGCGCGGTGATGGCAGTTCCCGCCCACGACCAACGCGACTTTGAATTTGCTAACAAATACGGCATCGCCATTAAACAAGTCATCTTTGCAGATAATGGCGAAGCGGATTGCTCCAGCCAAGCCTATACCGCCAAAGGCATTCTGCAAAACTCTGGCGCGTTTGACGGCTTAACATCAAAACAAGCCTTCAATGCCATTGCTGAAACCTTAGAAAATGCAGGACAAGGACAACGCAAAGTCAACTTCCGTTTGCGTGATTGGGGCGTATCGCGGCAACGTTACTGGGGCGCACCGATTCCTGTGATTTATTGTGACGCTTGCGGCACAGTTCCCGTGCCTGACAGCGATTTACCTGTCACCTTGCCGCGTGACGTTGTCTTAGACGGTTCACAATCGCCCCTAGTCGCGCACCCGACTTTCTCGCACGTTAATTGCCCAAAATGCCATAAACCCGCCCGCCGCGAAACCGATACTTTTGATACCTTTATGGAATCCTCGTGGTATTACGCCCGTTTTGCCTGTAATCAAGCCAATCAAATGTTAGACAGCGATAAAGCCAATTATTGGTTGCCTGTGGATTATTATATTGGTGGCATTGAACACGCGATATTACATTTATTATATGCACGTTTTTATAATAAATTATTGCGTGATGAGGGCTTAATTACTTGTGATGAACCGTTTAAAAAACTATTAACTCAGGGCATGGTTTTAAAAGACGGCACTAAAATGTCTAAATCCAAAGGCAATACCGTTGACCCACAAGGTTTAATTGAACAATACGGCGCAGATACGGTGCGTTTATTTATTATGTTCGCCGCGCCGCCTGAGCAATCCTTAGAATGGTCAGACAGTGGCGTGGAAGGCGCGTCACGGTTTTTAAATCGTTTATGGCGAGCGGTTTATAAACACGTTGAAACCGATTCATTAACCGCGCAATTAAATACTAATGAATTAACCAGCGAGCAAAAAGCGATTCGCCGTCAATTACATCAAACTATTCAAAAAGTCAGCCATGATATGAGCGTGCGGACGATTTTTAATACTGCCATTGCCGCCAATATGGAATTAATTAATAGCTTGAGTAAATTCAGCGATAATTCCAGTAATGCTCAAGCGATTCGTCATGAAGTATTAGAAGCTATTGTGATTATGTTATCGCCCATCGTGCCGCATATTTGTAGTCAGTTATGGCGTGAATTAGGGCATGAGAATGAATTAATTAATCAACCGTGGTTAGTAATTGATGAGTCGGCATTAATTCAAGATGAATTGGAATTAGTGGTACAAATTAACGGTAAATTACGCGGTAAGGTGATTGTTCCTGCCAGTGCCACGAAAGAAGAGATTGAAGCAATTGCTTTAAATGATGAAACGGTATTACGTTTTATTGATGGTCAAACGATTAAGAAGTTAATTGTTGTGCCAAAGAAATTGGTTAATATTGTGGTTTAGGGGTTTTTCAAATTAAGACGAGTGAACTTTAATCAAATTCACTCGTCACATATTAAAAAATTGAGGTAATAAATATGAACACAGTTATTGAATCAACTAATCGTTTTGAAAAAGAAATTGATAGCCTAAATGATGCTGATAAAAAAGCCACTATTGATATGATTAACCACTGCGCTGAATGTTTTGAAAATAGAAAAATAAATAGCTATCGTCAGGAATTGAAACGCAAATTGTCGCGTATGGCTAAATCCAATTTAGTGCTTCCTAATGATTATGGAAAATCATCATTATATGTTTTAAAAATAAACCGTAATTTACGCGCTATTTTAGCAATTGATGAAGACCCTATTTTTGAACAAGTGATTTTTACTTTATTCAGAGTCGTTAAAGTTGATGAAATTGAAAAAGCATATAAGGGCGTTGCAGAATCACTCTACCAAAATTTCATCAACACTCACACTGAAACACTTGAATTTATTTAATTATGGCGCAAACCTTAAAATTAGTTGATGAATATGGCGTTATTTATGAAGCAATGAAAATTCTACCTACAGATAATTTGAAGATAGGTTTTCTGGAGGCATTAGCTGAACTTGAAAATCAAGAATGTCATAAAACGAGAGTTTTTCCAAAAACAAGATTACATAAGGTGACAGGTACGCAGAAAGCTATTTATCGCGCTGATATTGATAAAATATCAGGGTGGCGTATTCATATTCAATATGTCAATGGTGAAATTCACCTTAAAGATGTTATTGAAGGTCAAAAACATGATGATGTTAATAATGTAATTAAATCTAAAAACTCACGTTATGAAAAATAAGCAACTCGTAACTGGTAATGTGCAATTTATCTTTTGTTAGAGGAAGATTTGATAATGCAAAACTGAAATTTGAAGATATATAGATGACTGCCATTACCAGTTAAGGAATAACATAGTTTTAAATAAATTATTTAGGCATAAAAAAAGGCATTTTTAAAATGCCTTTTTGAACGTCACCTTAAGTAGTATAAATCTGGTTTTATTTAATCTAGGTCGCTTTGGAACTTACGAAATCAGTATCTCCAGTATGAATATAAAGTATTGTACGATTGCCTCACACTGTAAGGATTCCAGTCCATCGCATATTTGTGGTTCAAAGATTTTTAGTGCCAGAGAAACGGTACCAACAATTACAAAAAAAACGATTTGTTTCATAGAGTATCCTGTTGTCGAAATGAACAATAGGGACGTAGTCCCGCCACAACTGACAAAAGGTGACGCTTTTCATTATAAACGCTTTTTCTTGGAATACAACTCGTAACTCTTAACTGGTAAAGCGCAACTCGTAGGCGCAATAGCGACAGCGTATTGCGCCATAATGTATAACTTATCACGCAACCGATTACGCTATCGCTAATTCACTTAATCAAAAAATTACCACTCAAACAATTGTCTGAATCAGGATTTTCAAGATTAAAAGATTTTCAGGATAAATTATCTTGAAAATCCTATAATCCTGTAAATCCTGATTCAGAAATAAAAAATATGAATACCTTAGATAAACTCACCTATCAAATTAATGGTTGTGCGATGAAAATACACAACACATTAGGTAATGGATTTCAAGAAGTTATTTATCAACGTTGTCTTGCCATTGAATTAGAACAAGCGAAATTAAATTTCGGCAGAGAAGTTGAACAAACTGTTTTTTATAAAGGTATTCAAGTAGGAACGCGCCGCGCCGATTTTATTATTGAAAATAAAATAGTCGTTGAATTAAAAGCGATTATTAATTTAGAAGATGTCCATTTAGCCCAAGCAAAAAATTATGTCATCGCCTACAATTTTCCTATTGGACTTTTAATAAATTTCGGTGCAAAAAGTTTGCAGATTAAAAAATTATTTAATCCAAATTATTCTGAATCAGGATTTTCAAGATGATAGGATTAAATCGTAAGTCACAATAGCAACGGCATATTGTGCCTTACGAATTGTTAGTATTCTATTATTAGATGGTATAATGGAACTCATAAATTAGCTAAATAAAAACCTGTATACACAAGTTACAGCATTAATTAAATAGATTTTGGAGAATTATCATGGCAATTAAAAGCACTACCTTCGGTCGTACCGAGCTAAGTGGAGAAGATGCGGCTTGGTTTGTTCGTCACATGAACGAAAACAAACCGAAAAATCAACCTAATGAAAAAATTAAATCAGCCCTTGAAAAAGGTAGAAAAGTTCTTGAGAGTATTAATACACGTCGCTAAATTTGTAGGCATTTATGGAATTGGAGAAAGATTATATTATTCGTCTTATTTCGCCACAGGACAAGATAAAAGGCTTTAAAACAGGTGATGCAACCTTTCAGCCTTTAAAAACATTTCTACAAAATCAGGCGGTTGATTTTCAAACTGCACTCGTTGCACAAACCTATGTGGCAATTTTGCTTAATGAAGAAGCTAAAGATACAGGCAAAATAATTGGCTTTATTACCTTAACGTGTAGCGAAGTTGACTTAAGAAACGGTTACACAATTGATGATTGTCCCCATGCAAACAAATACGATTCTTTACCAGCCGTAAAAATCGCAAGACTTGCCGTAGATAGTCGATATAGAAGGAAAGGTATTGGTGAAACGCTTGTTAGCTTAGCTGTTACAATTGCAATTGAAATTATTGCACCGCAAATTGGTTGCCGATTTCTAATTACCGACTCAAAATTACAATCCATTACATTCTATGAACGTAACGGTTTTATTTTTTTGAATACCGCCTGTAATCGAATAAAAGATAATCCTGTGATGTTCATGGATTTATTAATGTAACTCATAAGATGCAATAGTTTTAGCGTATTGCGTCGTATTTAAAAACTATGCTATCGCTAATCCACTTAATCAAAATATTAGCACTCAAATAATTGTCTGAATCAGGATTTTCAAGATTAAAAGATTTTCAGGATTAATCTTGAAAATCCTATCATCCTGTAAATCCTGATTCAGACAATTAAAATACAGCTTATTACTTAGTACGCAACCAATTACTCACTATGAAAACCTTAATCAACCCTAAAACCTCTTTTAACTTGATAAGAAAAAAAGTGGTTAATTTGAAACAGCCTAGCGCAACATCTAATTTTACTTTCGATTTAGAAAGCATGAAGCAAGCTATTAATTCGCCCAAAGTGAAAATACCTGATTCTGCTATTACTGATGATGATAGTTTCGATAAGTGGCTTAATGAATAAGTTTGACTAATGGAATATGAAATAGAAATGACGCTTATCTTTAAAGATAAGGTTAAAGGTTTTGCTATCGCTGAAAAGAAGAAAGTAAGACGGTTTATAGAATTGTTTTCTAATGGCGGTTTTAAAGCAATAGATAATTATCTTATTCAATCGTATCGGGTTAGGAATAAAAGCTCTGACGATGTCGATAAAAACGATTCTAACTTTATTGAAAAGGTAAAGTATGCTATTGAAAATAAGTTATGGCATTATCACGCTGGTTTTTATAATCTAAGCAACCAATATCCAATTGATAACGGCTATAAGTTATCAGAGAAGCATGATTTAGTTTCACAGTGGCTTATTCATTATCAAAAGCTATCGGATTCACAGATAGTTTTAGTCGATATAATGCCACACCCACCATTGAATTTATTGGCAATAAGAGTTATATAAATTATGCGGTAACATATAACTTATCATGCGACCGATTACGCTATCTTTAATCCAATTAATCAAAATATTACCGCATTTTGTTTTATAGCATTTAAAAGTAAATATTATGCAAAATAAATTAAAAGAAATGACTCACCTTATGAGGTTTAGTGTATGGTAACAATTGAATTATCAGATGATTTTGTAGCGGAGACCGAAATCATGGCAACAGCTATGCACCGTTCATTAGCAACCCAAATTGAATATTGGGCAAAATAGCCGAAGAAAATCCTGATTTACCAATGGGTTTTGTTAAAGATATTTTGCTAAGTTTAGAGCAAGTAAATGCAGGCGATATTTCGGAGTATCAATTTGAATGAAAATTTTACAGAGTAGTTTAACGGACGATAAAAAAACTGCATTTATCCGAAAAAGTATTATTAGATAAAGCGATTAAAACCTTAATAATTCAACCTGAACTAGGCGATTTAAAAACAGGTGATTTAAACGGCGTAAGGGTTTATAAATTTAAAGTGCATACGCAACAAATGTTATTAGCTTATCGTTATCAGCAAGAAGCTTTAATTTTGATTAAAGCTCGCTTATGGTTCACATGAAAACTTTTATCGAGATTTAAAAAAGTCTTTATCTGATTTATAGGAGTACAAACCTAGGTTTGTACTTTTTATTAAAAGAGCAAAAAAAGGAGAGGCAAAATATTATGCAAAGCAATCCTAAGCCTGAATTAATTGATGAGGAAAATCCTGAATGGACAATGGCAATGCTAAGTGAAGCCAAAACAGCGGCGCAATTATTTACTCAGTTATTAATGAATAATAAGTCAAAAGATTGTTTAGATTATCTGCATATTCAAAAAGTAAAACAACAAGAATTAGGTGAGCCGACTAAAACCTTAGCGCAAGTTAAAGAAGAGTTGGGTTAAAACTCGCAATAACGATGCCATATTACACCGTTATACAACTTATCATACAACCGATTACGCTATCGCTAATTATATTGGGTAATAATACCTAAATTATCAATGACTTTATATTAAGGAATACAACATGACTACCCATTTAGCATTAGATGATAAATTAATCGCCGAGGCTTTAGCCATTGGACAGCATAAACATAAAAAGGCAGTTGTCATTGAAGCATTACAAGAATATATCCAACGCCGAAAACAACAAGAAATTCTTAAATTATTCAATACTATTGAATATGATGAAGATTATGATTACAAAGCTGGGCGATAAAACAAATGAAAGTATTAGTAGATACTTGTGTTTGGTCATTAGCATTGCGGCGAAAACAAAATACCGATTCACCTTTTGTTATTGCATTAATTGAATTAATTAATGCAGGACAAATTCAAATCATAGGCGCGGTTCGGCAAGAAGTTTTATCAGGCATTAAAAGTAATACACAGTTTCAAGCCTTGAAAAACAGTTTAGCCGCTTTTCCTGATTTAACATTATCTACAGCTGATTTTGAATTAGCGGCTGAATATTTTAATTTATTAAGAAGCAAAGGTATTCAAGGTTCAGATACTGATTTTTTATTATGTGCTGTAGCCGTTAATTATCAATTAACTATTTTCACCTTTGATAAAGATTTTGAATTGTTTGGCCAACATTTACCCATTACACTGTATAAAATTACTTAGGCGTTTTGAATTTAATTTATAAGTGCAATAACTTTATAGGTATCTTTTAAATAAACGAGGTCAAAAAATGTTAGCTCTTGAAATTGACAATCCTGAAATCGAACTTATCTTTAACACAAAGTTTAACGGCAATAAAGCTAAGTTTATCAATTTCATTCAAGACAGTTTAAAAAACTTAGATAATAAAACAGCGGGTGAGTTTGCATTTACCAAACTAGACGCTAAAGAAAATAGCTATCGTTTGCCGACAAATAATATCAATGAAGAAATGAGCAATCCTTTTGAAGAAATAGACGATGTTTTATTGTTTTCACAAAACCTCAGAGAAAAAGCATACCGATGATTTTTATAGACACCAATATTGTCATCGACTATCTAAAAGATAAAAGCGTTCTTAAGAACTATTATTTATCAACGATATTGTCATCATGGAACTTTATCAAGGGGCGAGAAATAAAAGCGATTTAGCTTTTATAAAAAATGAAATCGCCGTTTTTCAAGTGCTTAATACCCATCATGAAATTATCAACTTGGCTAAACAAATCGTTGAAAAATATGCTTTGTCACATAATATGAAAATAATGGACGCGTTAATTGCAGCAACAGCAATGGTTTATGATTTAGAATTAATGACATTAAACCGCAAAGACTTTCAATTTTTACCGCAATTAAAAATGGTTGAAAAACTATAAAACGCCTCGGAATCAGGATTTTCAAGATTAAAAGATTTTCAGGATAAATTATCTTGAAAATCCTATAATCCTGTAAATCCTGATTCAGACAATGAATAATCATTTTTTTAGGATTTCATTATGCAAACCATTTCTTTTGAAAAAGCGATTAAAAACTTTGATAGTTTATGTCAACAAACCTGTGTTAATCACGATTATTCCGTGATTAATCGCTCAGATAATAATCATGTTGTTTTAATGTCGTTAGCAGATTTTAATGCGTGGCAAGAAACACATTATTTATTATCTAATCCAAACAATGCTGCGTATTTATTAAAATCATTAGCTTCAGCGCGAGCTAAATAATTAATCCACGCGTCTAATATTATATTGATGCTCCATGCCCTCAGTTAAATTATAACCATCGGCATTAAAAACATTACCCGCAAAAAACAAACGCATATCAATAATATAAGCAATACTTTTTATTTTATCAGTCTCAATAATCACAATTGAAAGGCGTGGATTATCATCAATCAGCTGACTGACTAGGGTTTGTGGATTAGATAAATCTTCTTTTAACGCACCTGAGACAATACGTTGCGCTAATTCTAAGGTCAGTACAGGATTGTTCGTGGGTATTTGCGCATTTTTATCGCGTCTGAGTGAGTCGGCATTAAAATAACCAATGTCATAACCCATCTTAAAGAGTAGCACCAGTAAAATAACGCCGCCATAAAGCGACAAACCAATTTTTAATCGCCTTCTTACGCGCGGATTTGATAGCCTTTTAATAATAAACTGAATTTTTGTCATATCACTTATTTATTTGCTGGTGTGTCAAAAGAGTAGCTTTTAGTCTACAGCACTTTATTAAATCTGTGTGCAAGCCCTTTATATACAGGGCTTTCAAAATCATTTAATGACTATTTAAAATTACCAATGTAAGGGCAAATCATATTTGCCCTTGTACAACAGTTTGTTATTAAGGGCGAAATGATTCGCCCCTACAATTGAAAACTGTATCAGCGACAAATCGCCCCTATAATAGTTTTTTCCAAACTAACTTTCTGAATTCTTCAAATACTAAGACAAAAGAAGCAATCCCTATCGCGATTAACCAATCATTTAAACTTAAATCAGTGGTTTTAAAAATAGCTTGTGCGGCTGGATATTCAATAATCAGGCTTTGTAAAGTCACTACACCTATTAACGATAACCACAGTATTTTATTATGAAAAAAATCTTTATTAAATGCACTTTGATGTTCACTACGCGCATTAAAAGCATTAAAAATTTGAAATAATACAAAGGTAGTAAATGCCAAAGTTGTGGCATGTTGACTATTATTAATAGTTAAGTCATAAGCTAAAATACCCAAAGTGCCAAGGGTCATAATTACGCCATAACTGAGCAGATTAGCAAAGCGTCGCCACGATAAAATTCGCGCCGCAGGGTCGCGTGGGGCTTGCTGCATACTATTCATACTGGTTGGGTCTACGCCCAAGGACATGGCAGGCGGGCCGTCCATAATAATATTTATCCACAATAATTGAATGGCAGTAAAGGGCAGGGGTAAATGTAATAAGGGCGCGAAAGTGACGCATAAAATCGCGCCAATATTGGTGGATAATTGAAAGCGAATAAATTTGACCATGTTTTCATAAATGCCCCGCCCTTCTTTGACGGCGGTGACAATGGTGGCAAAGTTATCGTCAGTGAGTATCATACTCGCCGCTTCTTGAGCAACATCAGTCCCTGTAATGCCCATTGCAATACCAATATCAGCAGATTTTAAAGCAGGCGCGTCATTAATACCGTCCCCCGTCATGGCAACTACATGTCCGTCTGCTTTTAAGGCATTGACTAAACGCATTTTCTGCTCAGGCGCGGTGCGGGCAAATACCGCAATGTCGTTAATACGCTTAGCTAAAGTAGCATCATCCCATTGCGCCAATTCCGCGCCAGCGATTACTTCACCTGTTAAACCCAATTCTTGAGCAATGGCACTGGCAGTAATTTTCTGATCGCCTGTAATCATTTTAACGGCAATACCCGCTTGCTTACAGAGTTCAATGGCGGCTTTCACCTCAGTGCGTGGCGGGTCTATTAAGCCCACTAAAGCCACAAATGCTAATTGGCTAATATGGCCAAATAAATCATGGGCGTTAAAATCTTCATGACTCAAAGTGGTAGTGGCTATGCCTAAAACGCGCAAACCCTGACTTGCCATGGCTTCATTTTGTTTGAGTAATTGCGTGGGTTGCTGGGCATTTTCAAACTGACAAAACGATAAAATCACCTCTGGCGCGCCTTTAACAAACACTTGTACGCCCTCAGTTGTTTGATGAAAACTCGCCATAAATTTGTATTGCGCATCGAAAGGAATTTCGGCAATACGCGGTAATTGTTCATTCGCTTGGGCTTGCGTCATACCCGCTTTAGCGGCTAAGACTAATAACGCCGCTTCCATCGGGTCGCCCAATATTTGCTGATTTTGCAACTGACTGTCATTACATAATACTAAGGCCAATAACAGCGGTTTCAGCTCTTCGCTGGATAAGCTTGGACTGATTTCACCTTTAGTATCATAGCCTTCACCGCTGGCATTCAATAATTGCCCACGATAAAAAACCGAACGTGCGGTCATTTGATTAACGGTAAGCGTGCCTGTTTTATCGGTGCAAATCACCGTAGTACAACCTAGCGTTTCTACAGCAGACAAGCGTTTCATAATGGCACGTTGATTTGCCATGCGGCGCATTCCCAAAGCCAAGGTAACAGTCACCACCGCTGGCAAACCCTCAGGAATCGCGGCAACCGCTAGAGCAATGGCCGTAAAGGCAGTATTAATTAATTCTTCACCGCGCCACAAAGCACTGGCAAATAACAGCGCGACAATGGCTAATGCCAATACGGATAAACGCTTGCCCAAGCTATCAAGTTGAATTTGCAAAGGCGTATTTTCATCATCACTTTGTGCAAGTAAGGCGGCTAGTTTACCAATTTGAGTCGCCATGCCTGTAGCGGTGACTAGCATTTCAGCGCGTCCACGCGTTAGTGCGTTATTCATATAAAGCATATTAACGCGCTCAGCGAGTAAGGTATTGTCTTCTAATTCAGCAGTTTGTTTTGCCACAGGTAAAGACTCACCCGTTAATGCCGATTCATCAACCTCAACACTGTGAGCAATAATTAATCGCCCATCGGCGGGGATTTTATTACCCGCTTCTAATAAAACAATATCGCCTATGACTAATTGTTCAGCGGGAATAATGACGATTTGTTCATTACGGCGCACTTTGGCTTGCAAAGATAACATTTTCTTTAAAGCCAATAATGATTTTTCAGCTTGGAATTCTTGATAAAAACCCAAGACCGCATTAATCATCACTACAATTAAAATCACAATACCATCGCTAATATGACCAATAGCGGTAGCCAGTATTGCCGCCACCACTAATACTAAAATTAAGACGCTTTTAAATTGAGAGACAAATAAATGCCACGCCGCTTCGGGTGGTTTTTGGGTTAATTGATTTAGCCCATTGGTTTTTAAACGCTCATTGACTTGATTGTCATTCAAACCAGTATTGATATTGCTATCTAATTGCGCAATGGCTTGTTCAATGGTAAAACTATGCCAATTTATTTCGGGTATTTTTTCAATAGGTTTAATAATTGCTTGTTGTTTATAACTGCGTTGCGCACGCCAAAATATAAAGGCAAGCAATATTAGTAATGAATACTCAGCTGGATAATGATTAATGAAGTCTAAAAACGTTGGCATGATATATATCTCTGAGTTATTAGGTGTACAAAAAAGGCTCTTCAGGATTTCGTGGGGCGCGATAAAGTTTATTTATCCGATTATTGGGTGGATTTGATATGCTTTTTTATATGTTTCATTGGTTCTTTTTCTAAAAGAAAACCTTAATATAGGTTTTTCAAAATCATTTAATGACTCTCTAAAATTGCGCAGAATTTATCAATGTAGGGGCAAATTATTATTTGCCCTTAATAACGAATCGTTGTACAAGTGCAAATAATAATTTGCCCCTACAATTTAGTAACTTATCTTTACAATTTAAAGATATAAGGGCGATTTAAATCGCCCCTACAAACTTAATCATTAAATGGCTTTAAAACCAATATCAGTTCGGTAATAAATAGCTTGCCAAGTAATGGTATTGACTAATTGATACGCTTTAGTTTGCGCCTGTTCAATAGTATTACCTAGAGCCGTTGCACATAAAACGCGTCCACCCGCTGTGACAATATCAGCGCCAACTCGTGCTGTTCCCGCGTGGAAAACTTTGCTATCAGCTGTTTCATTAACAGGCAAACCTGAAATCACCGCGCCTTTGGCATAAGTATCAGGATAACCGCCAGCGGCTAAAACCACACCCAAAGCGGCGCGTTCATCCCACTGAGTTGTAGTTTTATCCAATTCCCCAGCCAATGCCGCTTGGCATAAATCAACTAAATCACTTTGCAAACGCATCATAATCGGTTGCGTTTCAGGATCGCCAAAACGGCAGTTATATTCCAAAACTTTTACTGTGCCGTCTGGGCTAATCATTAAACCCGCGTATAAAAAGCCCGTGTAAGGATTACCGTCTTGTGCCATACCGTGTAAAGTGGGCATGATGACTTCATCCATAACGCGTTGATGAATTTCAGCTGTCACTATAGGCGCGGGTGAATACGCGCCCATACCGCCAGTATTAGGGCCTTTATCGCCATTATCGCGGGCTTTATGGTCTTGTGAAGTTGCCATCGGCAAAGCATGAACACCATCGGCAATCACAATAAAACTGGCTTCTTCACCTGTTAAAAATTCTTCAATCACCACTCTATGCCCCGCATCACCAAAAGCATTGCCTGAAAGCATATCTTCAACAGCGGCAATCGCCTCAGCGGTGCTTTGCGCGACAATGACACCTTTACCAGCGGCAAGACCATCGGCTTTTACCACAATCGGCGCACCTTGGGCTTGAATATAGGCAATAGCTTGATTTTTATCAGTAAAACTTTGATAAGCCGCAGTTGGGATGCCGTGACGACTCATAAAGTCTTTACAAAATGACTTTGAGCCTTCTAATTGGGCGGCTTGGGCTTTAGGGCCAAAACAAGGCAGACCTGCTTGTTGAAATTTATCAACAATACCCAAAACCAATGGCACTTCAGGGCCTATGATAGTCAAGTCAATGGCGTTGTTTTGTGCAAAACTCAGCAACGCGTCCAGTTCATCGACGGCTATGGCAACATTTTCTACGCCTGCCTCTAAGTCTGTGCCTGCATTACCTGGAGCGACAAAGACTTTATCTACTTTAGCTGATTGTTTGGCTTTCCAAGCCAAAGCATGTTCACGTCCGCCGCTACCGACAATAAGTATATTCATAATGTTTTTTTCCGTAACTTAAGTAAAAATTAGCAATATTATTTTTAATAATAACGTAAGACAAACTACTTTGGCTATTAATGACTAGGAAAAATAGCAAATAAAAATAAAGGATTAACAAAAAAAGGAACTGTAGGGGCGAATTATATTCGCCCGTTGTACTGTTTGTTATTAAGGGCAAATCGGATTTGCTGAAGTTACGCAAAGGATTAACAAAAAAAAGATTTGAATAGCTAAAGCTATTCAAATCCTGCTTATTTAATTTTTATGCGCAATTTTAATGATTCTAAAAAAAGCTGTAGTTATTATTATCGCCTAAATATCTTAATTGGGTAGTGCATCAAAAAAGTAGGCTAGTTAATATCAAACAATCGGAGTTCAAACCTAGGTTTGAACTCCAACTAAAATAGCGTTTTGTTAAAACCTACTCTTTTGAAGCAC
>JBAQSX010000073.1:0-8925 GCA_049296695.1 Methylococcaceae bacterium
CTAAACAACACTCTTCAATAAATCCTCAATATGTTTATTTAATTGATGTTGTTTTAAAATAGCCTTATCTATAGTTTTTGCACCCGATACTGTGCCAATACAGTATTCACTACCACATAAACAAGGAAAAGGCTGGGTCATTTGCCATTCAGTTGCAGGATAAAAGAAATTCAGTTCTTCTCCTTTCTCAATATCACGCAAGGCATAACAACAACAGTTTTCAGTATTAACAAAAACATTAGGCATGCAACTATGATTTAAATAAACCAAGATACCTGTGTCTAAAGCATGTTGCTCATGGTTGATTTGAATACTTTGATAAGTAGCGGCATTAAGTTTTAATGCGTCATTAAAATCATAAATTAATTCCCCTTGGGCAATAAATACACTAGTGATTAAATGCTTGCCACACGCGCCTTGTAATGTTGTTAAGTGTTGACGTTTCATAGTGTGCGCGTTTAATAATTAATTTCTCTAGTTTCATCATCTTCGGTAATACGCGCTTGTTTTAATACGCCTGCTTCATCATAACTATAATCATGCTGGGTTTCAATTTCACCATAAACAATTTTTTGACAACAGACTAATCGCTCTTCATTATCATAATGTCCACAATAATAAGTATTACGGTTTTGTAAACCCGCTTCATCGATTTCATTGACTAATTTTAAAGGTAATTTAATACCACTATAACTGACAAAATAACGTTTTGTACTGCTCATAAAGTCTCCTAAAAATGGTTTGATTGATTATTGGTAATAACTTATTATAGTGTTTGAATCAGAATTTTCAGGATTATGAAACTAACAACTTATTGAATAATTCAATCTTGTTATAGTATTTTCAATTTAATATAACACATAAAAACGACTGCCAGTCCTTTGAAGGACTGGCAGTCGTTATGTCAGTTTGATATGAAATCGCTATAATTCTTTAATTTTAAAAATTCGGATTCAGACATACGCTAAGTCGTTACAATTATTTATACACGGAAGTTAGCTTAACTTAAAGTTTTTTTGTTAAAATAAAGCCCTTCTTTAAATAACATAGACTCTTTTTAACAATACTTATGAATAATCGTCAATTAATACAACTATTACTGCTAGTGATAACTTTAGGTTTTGCTTTATCACCGTTTTTGTTTCCTGCTCCACACACGCCAGCCAATGTTACTGAATTTAATTATAGCAGTGAACTGGGCGAATATATTGGCGGCGGTAATACGGGGCAATACTCACCAGCGACAGCTAAGTTTTCATTGAGTGGTAATTTAAGTGCTTTAACGGTTTTAATTAAATACAGTGATGGTTATTGGCAACTTAAATTTAACGCGCCCAAAGGTGAAAAACTACAGCTCGGACGGGTGGAGCGTATTGAGCCAAGTTCATACCAAGTCGATAAATTAGCCGCTTTACAGGTAATGAATACAGGGGTTGAATGCAATACTTATTTTGGTAATTTTACAATTAATCAATTGGTTGCAGATAATAATGGTGTGATTACTGGCTTTGATGCGACTTTTATGCAACGCTGTGAATCCAACACCGCGCCGCCAATAACAGGTAGCATCAAGTACAATGCGCCTTTAACTACTCACAAATAATACTTATGACTCCAAGCCACGCACCCTTAATTATGTTCAGCGCGGGTGAGACCTCAGGCGATCAACACGCTAGCGCGATGTTTTATGAATTAAAAAAACAATGCCCCACTATTCGCGGCATTGGTATGGGTAGCACGAATATGGCAAAGGCGGGGATTAGTATTTCTTATGATTCTGCTGGTATAGCCGTTATTGGTGTGATTGAAGTATTAAAACATTATAAGCAAATTAAATCTGCTTTAAAACAAATGCAGACTTTATTAAAAACTCAGCGACCTGATTTATTAGTGTGCGTGGATTATAAAGAATTTAATTTTAAATTAGCGCGATATGCGAAAAGCATAGGTATTAAAGTTTTATTTTATGTCAGTCCGCAAGTATGGGCATGGCGCGAAGGACGCGTTAAAAGCTACGGCAAAGTAATTGATAAAATGGCGGTGATATTTCCTTTTGAAACGGCTTATTATGAAAAAGAAAATGTACCCGTGCGTTATGTGGGGCATCCTTGTGTCGATAAAGTAAAACCGCTTTATAGTAAAACCGAAAATTTAAGTCGTTTTCAATTAAACAGTCATAATCCCATTATTGGTTTATTAGCGGGCAGTAGAGCAGGTGAAATTAAACGCTTATTACCTGTGATGTTAAAATCTGCTGAAAAATTGCAACACGATTATCCGCAGTGTCAATTTATATTGCCGCAAGCCGATTCTATTAGTGATGAGTTATTACGCAGTATTTTAAATACTAGTCCATTAAATATAAAGTGTATTAAACATCAGCCTTATGATGTTATTCAATGTTGTGATGCAGTAATGACCTGTTCGGGGACGGCTTCTTTAGAAATTGCCTTACTGACTGTGCCAATGCTGATTTGTTATAAACTATCGCCGATTACTTATTATTTAGGGCGTTTATTAATTAAAACGCCGTTTATTGGTTTACCCAATATTGTTGCAGGTAAAAAAATTATTAATGAATTTATTCAAGCTGAGGCAAATGCTGATAATTTAGCCACTGAAATTGCGCGTTTATTAAGTGATAAAACTTATGCTAATACTATGCGCGTTGAATTAGAACGGGTTAAACAGTTATTAGGTGAGGGCGGCGGTTCTAAAAATATGGCAGATTTAGTTTTGGAAATGTTGCAATAATTGTTAATTTTTCCTTGTTCCCACGCGTTGCGTGGGAATACAGTATTGCCGCGCCTGCGGTATATTTATTTAAAACATAACGCGGCGCGTTTATGCGGCATTCCCACGCGGCGCGTGGGAACGAGTATTAATCCATTTTTCTATTTTAATATGACTAACGCTGGGAGTATTTATGCAGTATAGAAAACGCTATTTAATGTGGGCATTGCTGGTAAGTGCGTTGAATGTAAACGCACAAGCTCAAGCGGCAACCACCCCGCCTACTTGTGTTGATCCGTGGGCGGCCTTTGTCTATCCTGCCACCACAGGCACAAGCACGGTCACTCCCCTTAGTGATGCCTCACGTTTTTTAAATATGGCAAGCTTTGGGGCAAATGGGCAAGATATTAATCATTTAAGCAAAATGACGATTGCCCAATGGTTAGATGAACAATTTGCTATGAAGGCTGCTTGTCATTTGGCATTTTTAAATGAAACTCAAAATAATAATGACCGTAATAATCGCATAGAAGTATGGTTTAGGCTGGCAGTCACTGCACCTGATCAATTACGGCAACGCGTAGCTTTTGCCTTATCAGAATTATTTGTAGTATCCGATGTGGGTTCGAGTATTCCTGCTAATGCGTTGGCGGTGTATTACGATATTTTAATTAAAAATGCTTTTGGTAATTTCAGAGATTTATTACAAGAAGTGACGCTATCCCCTGCAATGGGTCGATATTTATCGATGCTAGGTAATCAACGTGCTAATAAAGCCACAGGTATTCGTGCTGATGAAAATTATGCGCGAGAAATCATGCAATTATTCACTATTGGTTTAACAGAATTAGATACCACAGGCGTTGCGTTATTACAAAATAAATTACCGATTGCCACTTATAATCAAACCGATGTTGAAAATCTAGCGCGTGTATTTACAGGTTGGACTTGGGGGGACTCTTATAATTTTACCGATGGTGATGATTGGCGCATTAATATGAAAGCTTTTCCTAGTTATCATGATAGAGCCAATAAAACTATTATTAACCAAACCTTAATCCCTGCTAATGCTAAACCTGAAACCGATTTAACTTTAGCATTAAATACCTTATTTAAACATCCCAACGTAGGGCCATTTGTGAGTAGACGTTTAATTCAACGTTTAGTGACCAGTAATCCTTCGCCTGAATATATTGGCAGAGTCGCGGCGGTTTTTAATAATAATGGTCAAGGTGTTAGGGGGGATTTAAAAGCGGTTATTAAAGCGATTTTATTAGATACTGAGGCTTTAACAGGCAGTAAAGCTAATAAAAACTTTGGTAAATTGCGCGAACCTTTATTAGTCGTGACCCATTTATGGCGAGCGTTTAATGGGCAGAGTATTGAAGGGACATTACCTTATTACTATCCTGAAGGTAAAATCAATCAAGCCCCATTATCATCACCTAGTGTTTTTAATTTCTTTACACCAGATTATGCCACTAGCGGTTATATGGCTAGTAATAAATTAGTCGCGCCAGAATTTCAATTAGTCAATGAAGCCAATAATACCCGTTTTTATAATGAATTATATGGTTTAATTCAATACGGTAATAATTTTAATAGTTACGCCGATCCACACAATATTCAAATTGATATTAAGCCTTTAGTAAAACGTGCTAATTCACCCGCTGATTTAGTGAGTTATCTGAATTTATTATTAACCAATGGCAAAATGTCAACTGATATGCAGGGGGTTTTAAAAACCTATATTCATAACGTAACGGCCAGTACCCGCGCTCAAAGAGACCTTAAACGCTCTGTAGACGCGCTTTATTTGGTGATGAGTTCACCTTATTATCTTATTCAACGCTAAGGCAGGAGTTTTGTTATGACAACACGCAAACAATGGTCACGCCGTGATTTTTTACGCGCTAGCCTAGCATCGGCTACAGGTCTTGCCACCACTGGCTCTGCTTTGGGTTTTTTAAACGCGGCGCAAGCGGCGGCGGTATCAACCAGCACCACTGATTACAAAGCCTTGGTGTGTATTTTCTTAAGTGGCGGTAATGATGGCTATAACATGCTCATCCCCACCGATGCTAAGCGTTACCCGATTTATACGACTGCTCGCGGTAGTTTAGCGTTGCCGTTATCGTCATTGATTAATTTAAATGGCGCAACAGCTACCGCCAGCTACGCTATGCCCAATCAAGCCGATGGGCTGGCGAGTCTTTATAATGCTAATAAACTCGCCTTTGTTGCCAATGTAGGAACGTTATTACAACCGACCACTAAAAAAATGTATTTGGCAAATACCAGTCTGCCTGACCAGTTGTATTCGCACAGCGACCAATCGGCGCAAGCTATGTCAGGTCAACCCGACGCGGTGCAACGCACGGGCTGGGGTGGGCGTTTGGCGGATTTATTAGCCAGTCATAACACAGGGGTATTGCCGCTGGGGGTGTCTTTGGTGGGTGATAATTTATTTCAATTAGGCACAACGGCTATCCCTTATTATTTGGGTTATTGGGGGGTTAATCGTTTTAGCGTGATTTCCACCGATCCCAAAGAATTACGCACTAAAGCTTTTAATAAATTGTTAGCCTTAGCCAGTGCTGATACCCAATTTATGCGTAGTCAACTGGCCAAATCAGTACAAAGTACCATTAGTCTCACCGATACTTTGATTAATGGTTTAGCCAAAAGTAGTGCAGGTTCAGGTATTTGGCCCGGAACTGGACTAGCGCAACAACTACAAATGATAGCCAAGCTGATTAGTATTCGGCAAAGTTTGGGGATGTCGCGGCAAGTGTTTTTTGTGACCCATTACGGTTATGACACCCACAGCAATCAACTCGGGCAACATGCCACTTTGATGAATGAATTATCAGACGCGCTGAGTAGTTTTCACGGTGCATTAGATCAGTTAGGCGTAGGCAACGCGGTGACCAGTTTTACCTTGTCTGATTTTGGGCGCACCTTAACTTCAAATGGTGATGGTACTGACCATGCGTGGGGTAATGTGCAGTTAGTGGCAGGAGGCGCGGTTTTAGGGGGACAGGTTTATGGTAAATTCCCCAACCAAACCATTGATGGTCCAGATGATGCCAGCTATGGCAGACTTATTCCAACAACCTCTATAGACCAATTGGGCGCGACCCTAGCCAGTTGGTTTGGCGCAGATACTGCCGCCGTGGCGAGTATTTTTCCCAATCTTAGTCGTTTTAGTAGTGCTAATTTAGGTTTTATGAAAACTTAATGGTTGATAACCAATAAGGTGGCAATGCCACCTTACTGGAATTTTAATCTCGCTAACTGATTATTTTTTAACTTCGCAACAAATCTAATAATAATAAAGACGTTGCAATGCAACGTTTCTACAAAATAACAATGATTAATAATTATCCGCTTTTTAGTATTTTCTAATGAATAGGAGCAGGCAATGACATCACTGATTAAAAAACTCGCTTTAAGCACATTATTATTGATTGCAACACATTCAGCATCGGCACTTACTTTTAATGATTTTTCTAATCTATCTAATTTAACACTCAATGGTAATGCCGCTCGGCATCATAGTGTATTACGATTAACACCTGCTTTGGGCGGACAAGACGGCAGTGCTTTTAGTAAAACTGCTTTAAATGCGGCAAAATTTAGCAGTTTTTTTAAATTTCGTATCAGCAAGCGTGGTGTGACGGGCGCGGATGGTTTTGTTTTTGTTATTCAAGCCATTTCACCTAATGCAATAGGTTATGCAGGTGGGGATTTAGGTTATAGTGGTATTGCCAATAGTATTGGCATTGAATTTGATACTTATTATAACGGTGAGCATAACGATATTAATGCTAATCATATTGGCATTGATATTAATGGCAGTGTTAATCATGATGGCACATTACCTGTTAAAAGAGTATTTCCTAGTTTAAGTAATGGTCAGATTTGGTATGTGTGGCTTGATTATGATGGCACAAAATTAGAAGTGCGACTTAGTCCAACTGAAACCAGACCTACTCAGGCAAAATTAAAAGCTAAATTAAATATTCCTCAAATTTTGGGTAATGTAAATAATGCTTATGTGGGTTTTACTGCCGCTACAGGTGGCTCTTGGGAAAATCATGATATTTTGGCTTGGGAATACCGAGAAGATTATCAGCCTATAGGATTGAGTAGTATTATAGATACTATGCAAACAACACAGGTTATTTGTAAAAATATCAATACCGTGCAAACTATAGAAATTCCTGCCGCTAATATAAATGCGTTGAATTGTAAAGAAGCAGGACTTGTGGGTAAGCAAGGTGATACTGCCGTGGTAATTATTAGTGGTAAATTAAAATAATTAGGGTGTTATACAGGGTTTTCACAACGATGAATTACTAAAAGTATGAACAATTGTAGGGGCGAATGATATTCGCCCTTGTACAACTTGTTATTAAGGGCAAATAGGATTTGCTCCTACATTGATAAACTCTGCGCAATTTTAAATAGTAATTAAAGGATTTTGAAAACCCTGTAACTTAACTCAATTAAGTGTTACTGTCTTGTCAGAATCAGGATTTATAAGATGTGTAGGATATTAATATCTTGCTAATTCTTTAATCTTGAAAATCCTGATGCTGACAATATTTTTTCGATAAACCAATAATTAATTATTTGCCGTGTTTTTAAGGATATAACGCTAATACTTTTAAGCCCGTCTCTTCTGCAAAACCACACATTAAATTCATCACCTGCACCGCTTGCCCTGACGCGCCTTTGACTAAATTATCAATCACCGATAACACCACCACAGTATTGCCGCCTTGGGGTTGGTGAATGGCAATTTGACAACGATTGCTACCACGCACGTTTCTAGTGTCAGGATGAGAACCTTGTGGCAACACATCAACAAAACTTTCTTGCGCGTAGCGTTGCTCATATAAGGCTTGTAAGTCTTGCGCATCAGTAGTGGTTAATCGCGCATATAAAGTGGCATGAATGCCGCGTATCATCGGCGTTAAATGCGGCACAAAAGTGAGTTGTACAGGCTTATTTGCAACCGCACTTAAACCTTGACGAATTTCAGGCAAATGCCGATGACCACTCACCCCATAAGCTTTAAAACTCTCGCCTGTTTCACTCATTAAAGTAGCAAGTTCGGCTTTACGTCCCGCGCCGCTAACACCTGATTTTACATCGGCAATTAAGGCAGTCGCATCGATTAAGTTGTTTTCTAATAAGGGTAAAAAACCTAATTGTGTCGCGGTGGGATAACAACCCGCGCAAGCAATTAAACGCGCTGTTTTAATGGCTTCGCGGTGCAGTTCAGGTAAACCATAAACCGCCTCAGCGATTAACTCAGGACAGGCGTGTTCCATGCCATACCACTGACTCCATTCTTGCGGGTCTTTTAAGCGAAAATCTGCTGATAAATCAATAATTTTAACGCCTTTGTCTAATAATTCTCGCGCCATGAGCATAGCAGTACCATTAGGCGTGGCAAAAAATACTACATCACATTGCGCCAAATTTTCTATGCTGGGCTGGCTAAACAACACGTCCACACTACCGCGTAAACTCGGATAAACTGCGTCAACGCGCACACCCACATCGGCGCGTGAAGTGACCACGCTAATGGTGACTTGTGGATGCAAGGCTAATAAACGTAATAATTCAACACCTGTATAACCTGTGCCGCCGACAATACCTACTTTAATCATATTTTGGGTCTCTGTTATTAATAAAAGTTAGACAGATAAATAAAAATATATGCTTTAACAATCACAAAACTATATTATAAATAGTCATTTGTAAAATATAAAGCAATTAACTTATAAAATTTATTTTCATCAAGACCTGTTGCTAATTTGCATATTCAATGAGTTACTCAATATAGTGATTCTAATTTTGGTTGGTTATTATTAATACTATAATCGTCAGAATACTGTTTGAATAGGCAATTGCTGGAAGTAATGAAACTACATTATTTTGACCACCGATAAGATTAACTTTACCAATGTTAAATATTTAAAGTTAATGTTTTCTAATGATTCGATATGTTCAACAGTCATTTTTATTCCTTATTAAATACGGTAGTACTTCAAAAGAGTAGGTTTTAATAAAACGCTCTTTTAGCTGGAGTTCAAACCTAGGTTTGAACTCCGAAAGTTTTAATATTAACTAACCTACTTTTTTGATGCACTACCCTATTGTCATTGCCATTTCTTT
>JBAQSX010000074.1:0-10574 GCA_049296695.1 Methylococcaceae bacterium
AAAATCCCAATTCACTAATGCCCAGAAGGCTTCTAAGTAGTTAGGACGTGAGTTACGGAAATCGATGTAATAAGCATGTTCCCAAACGTCACAAGTCAGTAGTGGCGTTTGACCCGCTGTTAATGGACAACCTGCATTGCTGGTGCTAACTACGGCTAAAGTGCCGTCAGCATTTTTAACCAACCATGCCCAACCTGAACCAAATGTGGTTACTGCGCATTTAGTAAAGGCTTCTTTGAAAGCTTCAAATGAACCAAAGCTTGCATCAATTGCCCCCGCTAAATCGCCAGTAGGTAAGCCACCTGCGTCGGGAGCTAAGCTGTTCCAGTAAAAAGTGTGATTCCAAATTTGCGCCGCGTTATTGAAAATAGGACCTGAAGATTTCAAGATAATTTCTTCTAAGCTCAAGCCTTCAAATTCAGTGCCGACCACTAAATTGTTTAAGTTGGTAACGTAAGTTTGGTGGTGTTTGCCATGATGAAACTGCAAAGTTTCAGCTGAAATGTAAGGAACTAAGCGGTTTTCGCCATAAGGTAGTGCAGGTAATTCAAAAGCCATGACTTTTCTCCTAAGTAGTTGAAGTTTAAAATTAAAAAGAGAGCGTGTTACTAAAACAACTAGGCTTAATGTCAATACCTAGTCATTTGATAGGTTATTACTTTAGCATTGCTTGTTAATTAAAGCAAAGGGCTATGCTTAATTTACGGTATTACATTTAAATCTGCTTGAGTCAATTTAGCGCATGGCGATTTTAAAAATAATGCCCGCCATAAATAATCTTTTGATGGTGTAGTGGCTATTTTTACTATGTCAACAAAGCCGCCATTTTCTATATCTTTATTTGCACCTGCCATTATTGGTTCTGCATAAAATTTTGAATCCTCCAAAGTAATAATTTCATCAACTATTGAATTATCATTAATTTTATTACCATAGCCAACTGCCAATATATTGACCTCATTAGCTTGCTTGGTAAGATAATTTGAAAGATTCAGTGCGGTGCTAGTTGATATATAATCCGCTAGGGTATCTTGAATTAACCAAATAGTTTTTCCATTCCAAGCCATACTCACTTGAGATTTAACAATTAATTGACTGACCATTCTTGCCCAAACTTGGCGATAATTAATACTAGGGGCATTATGATTTTTTGGATTAAGAACAGCGTCTTCAAAGGCCATGCTAATTTGTGTTCTTTTCTTTTTATCACCGTCCGATGTACTTGAAGTCATTATTTCTATAATTACAATTGGATCAGCGGGAAAATTTTCAATCCATAACTGGTCTCTTTTTGCGAGAGTAAAACCATTTTCTTCTGCTATTCTTTGCGTTACTTTTTCACTACGACCAATTATTTTTGCAACCTCAGACACTAATATTTTCTTTGAATTAGCAATAACATAATCAAAAGGGTAGTGCATCAAAAAAGTAGGTTAGTTAATATTAAACCTTTCGGAGTTCAAACCTAGGTTTGAACTCCAGCTAAAATGGCGTTTTGTTAAAACCTACTCTTTTGAAGCACTACCCATTTTTTCTCGATTATTAAAATGTCCCTGTTTATAGTCAACATTCATGTAATTTAAATTTTAACCCAAGCCTTCATCCAAGATTTTTTTCAAAAACGGAATAGTGAGTTTTCGTTTTGCCGCCAAAGAGGCTTTATCTAATTTTGCCAATAATTCCCATAATGAGCTTAAATCTTTATCGTAATGGGCTAATAAAAAGCGTCCTACTTGGGGTGGAATTTCAAAGCCCATTAAATCAGCTTTAAAAATCAATGCAGGTACTCGAGTATCATCGGCGAGTGGATATAAACGCAAAGTTAATCCCCAATTCAGACGCGTTTTTAAATCAGGCAAGACAATACCTAAATCATTAGGAGCGCGTTCAGCAGACAGAATTAATAAATGTTCTTGGTCTCTGTGTTGATTAAAAAAATTAAAAAAAGCAATTTCCCAATCTCTATTACCCGCAATCACGTCCATATTATCAAAACAGACCACATCAAAATTATCTAATTCAATTAATAAACTCGGATCGGGTAGATTATCTTTCACTAAAGAAAAATAAAAAGAACTATTACCTTGGCTTTGCGCTTGATGACAACAGGCTTGTAATAAATGGCTTTTACCAAGCCCACGCTCACCCCAAATAAAAATTTGCGGTTCACCATCGCCTGCAATACAGTTTTGTAAATGTGCCAATACCTCACCATTATTACCGGGAAAATAATCAGCAAAGGTTTGATTGGCTCTAAATTCAAACTGTAGGGGTAATTGCTCGCTAGACATAATTTAAGAATTTTTACTAAAACGCACGCTAAAACTCGCGCCAAAAAACAGCATTAAACTCAGCACTATTTCTAATAAGGCGTAATAACGCGTTATCGGGTTACTGTAAGTTTCAACAACGCCATGAATAAAATAGGGCAGACTAATATAACCTAGCCACGCACAACTTTTTAAGTTTTTGACTAATAAACCGCGCATGGGAATTAATAGAGGGGTGATACTTATGATTAATAATAACGCGGTGGGGAATTGTGTGGACTTGAATAATACGGTATGCCAGAGCATTAATAAGGTAAACAGACCAAAGAAACCAATTAAAGCCAAAGTATAATAATAAATGCTGGGGATTTTATTCATGAAGGTTGTTTTAAAGCCAAGGCAGTGTTTGCCAAACGCGCCCCTAAAGCGCGGCATAAGGTTTTTTCATCGTCACTTAAATCACCCCGTTCTAATGACCAATGACTTGCGCCATAAGGTGTGCCACCTGAGGCAGTTTCGCGTAAGGCGGTTTCGCTATAAGGTAAACCTGTGATTAACATACCGTGATGTAGTAAGGGCAACATCATGGAAAGTAAAGTCGTTTCATGGCCGCCATGTAAACTGCTAGCCCCTGTAAATACTGCCGCTGGTTTGCCACTCAATGAACCCGCCAGCCACACGCTAGTGCTTTGATCGATAAAATATTTCATCGGGGCGGCCATATTGCCAAAATGAGTAGGACTGCCTAAAGCCAAACCATCACAACGTTTTAAATCTTCTAAACTGGCATAAATCGCGCCTTCTTGGGGAATAGTATCGGTAGTTTTTTCACACAAGGGCGACACTTCAGGTACGGTGCGCAAAACTGCTTCTACCCCCGCTACACTGGCAACGCCCCGCGCAATTTGTTTTGCCATCGCCAGCGTACTACCATGACGCGAATAATAAAGGATAAGAATATTTAACATAAGATTTTGAAACTATTTAAGTCCACACGAGTGCTTGTTAAAGCAATCAGCACAAACACCCGTTAAAATAAATAGCTATGATACCATTTATCAATCCTGCAATTGTTGAAAAAGGCAAGCACTGTGCAAACATTTATTGATCGCATCAAACAATACTGGCTTTTAGCTAGGTTTCACCGCCCTATTGGCACGTTAATTTTATTATGGCCCGCCTTGTGGGCATTATGGCTAGCCAGCTCTGGCAAACCCGATGGCTTAGTATTAACTGTATTTTGCGCAGGCGTGATATTAATGCGGGCGGCGGGTTGTGTGATTAATGATGTTGCCGATAAAGATTTTGATCCGCATGTAGAGCGTACCAAAGAACGACCTATTGCCAGCGGTAAAGTCAGCGCGAAAGAAGGGATTATTTTATTTTCGGTTTTATGTGCAACTGCCTTTGCTTTAGTATTATTGCTCAATATTTATACCATTATGTTATCTTTTATTGGCGCGTTTTTAGCGGCGAGTTATCCGTTTATGAAACGTTATACCCATTTGCCGCAAGCTTATTTAGGTATGGCATTTGGTTGGGCAGTCCCTATGGCATTCGCCGCGCAAACGAATAGTATTCCTTTAATTGCATGGTTATTATATATAGCGGTGGTATTGTGGGCATTAATTTATGACACCATGTATGCAATGGTCGATAGAGATGATGATTTAAAAATTGGTATTAAATCCACCGCTATTTTATTTGGTCGTTATGACAGGCAAATACTAGGCGCGTTGCAGATTATTATGCTCAGTATTTTAGTAATGATTGGTCTGTGGCAACACTTGGGGTTTGTTTATTACTTAGGTTTATTAGTTGCCGCTGGATTGTTTATTTATCAACAAATATTAATTTTTAATTATAATAAAGCTTTATGCTTCAAAGCCTTTTTAAATAATAATTATTTTGGTTTAGCGATTTTTATTGGATTAGTACTGGAGTATTTTTAAATATTCAAAACATTGGTATGGCAAAGATGTTATTAAAGTGAATATTTGAATGCCAAAATAGGTGGTTTAGAAATAGACCATATTTTTTCCAAAAAAAAGCCGCGCTAGTTAATCACTAGCGCGGCTTTTTTATTTAAGCGATATATCGCTTATTTATCGCCTTCTTTGAAGTATTTGTATAAAGCATCAACGGCTTGATCTTCACCATAACCTGCTTTTTCAACGGCTGGCAATTTCATAATTTCAGCGATTGCTTTAGGCATACCTCCTTTGCCTTCTTTCAAAATAGTTTCAAATTTTGCTCTATCTAGTTCGCCTTTTTTAATTAATTCAAACAATTGTGGATTTGAAGCGATGTCATGGCAAGTGCCGCAACCACGACCAAAAGCACGTTTATAAATTTTTTCACCCACTTCAGTGGCTTCGTCTGCAAATGCTGAAGTGCTTAATGCGATTAATGCTGTTGCCATTAATAATTTTTTCATGGTGTCCTCTCTAGTTTTTATTGAAGGTAATTTTTTACAAAACTGATAAAGAATAGGAAATTTAGCCGTAAAATTCAACCGTTTTGTATTTTATTTTGAAAATATCAAAGTTGATAATAAATACTGTTTTTATCAAACTGTCATAAATACAAGTATTCACAAGGATTTATTTACGTTGGCATTGCTTTTAAACCACTGCAAACGTTGATGCAAACTCACCACTGTGCCGATAATAATTAAAGTCGGTGGCAAAACGGGTTGCTCTGCCACAATGGCAGGCAAGGTACTCAGCGTTCCTGTAATCACGCGTTGCTGCTTAGTTGTGCCTTGCTCGACCAAAGCAATGGGTAAATTTTTAGGACTACCGTGTT
Source organism: Methylococcaceae bacterium (assembly GCA_049296695.1). Taxonomy (GTDB): domain Bacteria; phylum Pseudomonadota; class Gammaproteobacteria; order Methylococcales; family Methylomonadaceae; genus UBA10906. The sequence goes on from JBAQSX010000074.1 coordinate 5,079, forward strand.
CAATCAAAGCTTGGCAGATTTTTTCTAAGCCCATCGACCCCATATAAACCACAATGGTTTGATTAGCCACCGCCAATTGCGTCCAATTCAAATGGACGCTGTTATCTTTTAAATGCCCCGTGACAAAAGTACAGGATTGCGCGTGGTCACGATGGGTGAGCGGAATACCCGCATAGGCGGCGCAACCTGAAGCGGCGGTAATCCCCGGGACCACTTGAAAGGCAATGCCGCGCTGGGCTAAAACTTCAATTTCTTCACCACCCCGACCAAAAATAAATGGGTCGCCGCCTTTAACCCGCGCTACGCGTTTGCCTTCTTGGGCGAGTCGAATCAATAAAGTATTAATGTCTTCTTGGGGCAGAGTGTGTTGACTGCGTTGTTTGCCCACATAAATTTTTTCACTATCGCGCCGCGCTAAATCCAAAATATCAGCAGAGACCAAATGGTCATAAACCACTACATCGGCTTGTTGCATCAATCTCAAAGCACGAAAGGTCAGTAAATCTGCCGCGCCCGGCCCTGCGCCAATTAAATATACTTCGCCTACGCTTGAAGTATTTTCACTCTGCTCACTGAGTAATTGCTTTAATTGCGTTTCAGCCAAAGACTCATTACCCGAAAACACCGCTTCAGCAATACTGCCTTGAAATACCGTTTCCCAAAATACGCGTTTTTGCGTGGGTGATTGCAACGTTTGTTGCACGGTGCTTCTAAATTTTTCAGCTAAACGCGCCAAACGCCCATAAGCAGGTGGTACTATGCTTTCAATTTTAGCGCGTAATAAACGTGCTAACACGGGTGCTGTGCCACCAGAGGACACAGCGGCAATAATGGGTGAGCGGTCAATAATGCTGGGAAAAATAAAGCTACACAAAGCAGGATTATCAACCACATTGACCAAAATACCCGCCGCCTTGGCACTACTGGCGACTAACTCATTGGTTTGCTGATGATTAGTCGCTGAAATAACCACTTTAAAACCCTGTACATCTTGGGGTTCAAAGGTTTTTTCTAATAAGCTTAAGCCATAATGGCTTTGTAATTGCAACACCGCAGAACTGAACTGGCGCGACACCACGGTTACAAGCGCGCCTGCTCTGGCTAATAATTCAATTTTTCGGGCGGCAACCTCACCCGCGCCCACCACTAAACAGGCTTGTTGTTTGAGATTTACAAAAAGGGGTAAATAATCCATCGTAACAGTATCGATTCAATAATAAAGATGCGCATTATAATCTGTTTAAAAAACAGTAGTCATTACAATGCACCTAAGGTAAATTTTCACCATAACACAGATTAATCAATCAAATTGCAAAATCATGAATAAAGACACCATAAATGTACATCTTGAAGTTGATGCCAGCGGTTTAAACTGCCCTTTGCCCTTATTACGTTTAAAAAAAGCCTTAATGGAAATTAACAGCGGCGAAGTGGTCAAAGTGATTGCCACCGACCCTGCGGCACATTTAGATTTTGGCGTATATGTTGAGCAAACAGGACACGCTTTAATTAATTTACATAAAGCCGATAATAGGCAAATTTTTTATATTCAAAAAAAATAAGCCCTTGAAACTTTTATTACGTCCTTTTTTGTGGCTGTTATATGCCACTATTATCAGCTTATTACTCATTATGTATTTTGGGGTGAGTGATGAACCTGATTTAGCCGTTGCGTGGACATTGACTAGCAATGATATTGCACGCGCCAAAAAAATACTCAATGAAGGTTCAAAAATGACTATTGATGAAATAGGCACTTTAGAATTAAGCCAAGCCGATGTTAATTTAGCGGCTAATTATTTGGCTAATCGTTATAGTAAAAGCGCGGTACAGGTGGTTTTACAAGATGATAAATTAAAAGTGATGTTGACTAGTATTTTGCCGCGCAATAGTTTAGGTAAATATCTCAATATTAGTTTTAGAATTGCCAGTGTTAATCATCAAGTATTACCGCAGTTAGTCGGCTGTAAAGTAGGTAAATTATTATTACCCACCCCTATTGCCACTTGGTTAATGAATATCTTAATTGAACATTCGAGTTTAAAGCAATATGTATTATTAGCAACGCGGCATATTCGCGCTGTCAGTATTAAATCTGAAAAAATTACCCTGCATTATTATGCGAGTTTAGGTAGTTTATTGCCTAGTAAAACGAATAATACTAAAGCCAATGAAGCCTCACTGGCTTTATATAAACAAACCATTAATGATATTATTGTCCATCATGATAATAAATGGTTATTATCTTTGGCTGATTTATTACGACCTTTATTTGCCTTAGCTTATCAACGCTCAACCTTGGATACCGCTATTGAAGAAAATCGCGCCGTGATTATTGCGGTTAATGATTATGTCAATAAAAAAGAAACTGAGCCATTTTTAACCGATGGGACTAAAGTCAGTAATGATTTATATTATTATGCTTATTTATATAAACGAGCTGATTTAGCGCAACATTTTATTGCCTCAGCGGCATTAACCGTGTCAGTGAATCAACACATTGCCAAAGTCGTAGGTGAAGAAAAAGAATTAAGTGATGCAGTAGAAGGCGGCACTGGGTTTAGTTTTATTGATTTAGCCGCCGATAAAGCAGGAACGCGTTTTGGACAATTAGCCATTGCCAGTTCTCAATCAGCTCTGCAATTGCAAAAAACCATGTCAACTATTAGTAACTATACCGCTTTTATGCCTGACCCCACTGATTTACCTGAAAAAATGAATACTGAACAATTTAAACAACATTATGAATCTATTAATAGCGCGACTTATTTAGAATTATCTAAAAAAATTGATGAGCGTATTAATAAAATGGTGATTTATAGTAATATGTCAGATTAGTCGTTTTATTTTAAAATTATGTGATTGCATAGACATTGCTATGCAACGTCTCTACGGTAGTGCTTCAAAAGAGTAGGTTTTAACAAAACGCCCTTTTAGCTGGAGTTCAAACCTAGGTTTGAACTCCGAAAGGTTTAATATTAACTAGCCTACTTTACCGTCTCTACTACCGTCTCTACATTGTTAATCCATAAAAAAAGGGTGAATTTAATTCACCCTTTTTATGTTATCAAACTACAAAATTATCAATTAAACATTGGCTTTTTGCGGATGTTGCCGTTGCTGGGGTGAATGCAGTTTATTTAACGCATTAATATAAGCTTTTGCCGAGGCAATCACTATATCAGTATCCGCGCCTAAACCATTAACCATACGCCCTGCTTTTTCTAAACGCACGGTGACTTCACCTTGGGCATCAGTGCCGTTAGTAATATTATTCACCGAATATAATTCCAAACTACTATTGGATTGCACTAAAGACTCAATGGCTTTTAAACTGGCATCTACCGCGCCGCCACCTGTGGCACTGCCTGTTATTTCACTATCGGCAATACGCAAAGTAACACTGGCATTGGGGATTTCACCTGTTTGTGAGCAAACGCTTAAAGCGATTAATTGAATATAATCGTCTTCAACATCTAAAGTCGTTTCTGATATTAACGCCTGTAAATCTTCATCGAAGATATCGTGTTTTTTATCAGCTAATTGTTTAAAGCGAATAAAAGCCTCATTTAATTCTGATTCGGTATTAAATTCAAAACCTAATTCAGCAATACGACTTTTAAAGGCGTTTCTGCCTGAATGCTTGCCCAAAACCATGCGATTAGTCGTCCAGCCGACATCTTCAGCCCGCATAATTTCATAAGTTTCACGACTTTTGAGTACGCCGTCTTGATGAATTCCTGCCTCATGAGCAAAGGCATTTGCACCGACAATGGCTTTATTGGGTTGCACAGGAAAGCCTGTAATCGATGACACTAATTTTGAACAGGTCAAAATTTCGCGGCTATCAATGCGCGTGTCACAAACAAACATATCTTGACGGGTACGCACTGCCATGACCACTTCTTCTAAAGAGGCATTACCTGCACGTTCACCTAAGCCATTGATAGTACATTCCACTTGCCTTGCGCCATTTAAGACCGCTGACAAAGAATTAGCCACCGCTAAGCCTAAATCGTTGTGACAATGCACTGAAAATATAGCTTTGTCAGCATTAGGAATGCGGTTGCGTAAATTGGCAATGGTTGCGCCAAATTGATGGGGTAAACTATAACCGACGGTGTCGGGAATGTTTAAAGTTGTCGCGCCAGCATTAATGACCGCTTCTAAAATACGACACAAAAAATCTTCTTCAGAACGACCAGCATCTTCGGGTGAAAACTCGACATCATCGGTGTATTGCCGCGCTCGTTTCACCGCCGCCACTGCATGTTCAATCACTTCATCGGCTGACATGTTCAACTTCATTTGCATGTGAATCGGTGAGGTCGCAATAAAAGTATGAATTCTTGCCCGTTGCGCAAGTTTTAAAGCTTCACCTGCTCTATCAATATCTTTGCTCAAAGCACGCGCTAAACCACAGACAGTGCTGTCTTTAATGACTTTGGCCACAGCTTGCACGGCTTCAAAATCACCCACACTCGCGGCAGGAAAACCCGCCTCAATCACATCAACGCGCAAACGTTCTAAGGCTTTGGCAATGCGGACTTTTTCATCACGCGTCATGGACGCGCCAGGGCTTTGTTCACCATCGCGCAAGGTGGTATCAAATATAATCAATTGATCTTTCATAAAAATTCCATTCGCAAAAAGACGACAGCCTTTTAGGTTGTTGTCTTTAAATAAAAAGTGAGTGTGCTTTTAAGAGTTAAATAAAAAGAAAGAATCTGCCCATCAGGGCAGGAGCAATCTTAAAGACAGGCGCAAACCTAGCTCAGCGCAAATCGCACTGCTAAGGTTTGTAAAGAAAGGATGAAAAGCATGCGTAATCATGTTTCTGACTATACGCGAATCATGCTAGGCTCTCAAGCAAATTTTAGTGTTAGCACGCTTTAAGATTGAATAATAGCTGAAAAGTAATCTGTTCAATAAGGCATTTAATAGTACCTAATTAAATTACAGTTATTTTAAGCTAGCTTGATAATTTTGGTATTACGGATGGTAATTGTTATAAATCACTGGATTCTAGCATCCCTGCTGGAATGACATCGTAGTATTTATCCTACTCTTTTGAGGCACTACCATAAAAACATCAGCATTAAATCCAATGTAGAGAGCTTTATCAATGTATGCATTAATTGTATTATCTGAAAGTTCTTTAATATTACAATTAGAATTAATAGTGCAGTTTCGACTCCATTCTTTTAATTACTTTTTGTAATCATCTAGGAATGCGAGACAAAGTTTTGTCGCCTGAAAATAAGCCTGGATAATCTAAAAACACGTTTGCACAAGCTAAACCTGCGTTCAAAAAACTTAAACTTAAAAGAAATTTTGCAAAATACTTCATAACTTTAATCTTAGAAAATTAGACTTGTTGCGACAGAATAAAATACTCGGATTTTATAATAAATGATAGCGAAATAAATATGAAAATATCAACAAAAGACTTAAAAAATAAAAGACAATGGAAATCAGCAACAGGTCTTGAAGAAG
>JBAQSX010000075.1:0-8884 GCA_049296695.1 Methylococcaceae bacterium
TAAAATGGCGTTTTGTTAAAACCTACTCTTTTGAAGCACTACCGAAAAACGATATTAAACTTTTAAAAAACAAGCCCAGATTTTAATCATCTATTTTTCGTGTCTTTGGTGCTTTTCGTGGACACACACTCAGTTATGAATTAAAACTTATCTGCCATATCTCTGGCTTGTTTTGCACCGTCAGGATTTTTTTGTAATTCTCTAGCTCGCGCAATTAATAACCAGCTATGTTTTTTTAATTGATTATTATTAGTTGCCAGTAATGCAGATTTTTTGGCTAAATCTTCGGCTAATACGGGTTTTGATTGTTTTAGGCGTAATAAGGCTAATTTGTAATAAAGGGTTGGATTACGCGGTTCAATCCGAATAGCGCGTTCAATAGTGGTAGTAGCGGATTCTAAATTACCACTATCACTGTTTTGATTAGCGGCTAATAGTAAGGTATTAACCACAGGCGATGCTGGCGCGAAACTTTCTAAAGGTTGAAACGCTGGAGGCGGTGGGGGCGGGGGTGGTGGTTCAGGCACAGACGGAGCTTGGTTAGTCGCCGTCACGGCGGGCAGTTCTTTAATGACTTCTTCTTTAGGAAGAGAAGCTGGCACGGGCAACTCGGCTTGTAATTCTTTTTCTAACAAGGCTTGTTCTTGTTCGACCGTGAGCGGCTGGGGTTTTATTTCCACGACTTTTTGACTTTCAGCGGTGGCTTTTTCTAAAGGACGAGTAATAACCGTTTCAGCGACAGGTGGCTGGGTTTGTGTTGCTGAGGGTGGCGTTTTAGTCACGCTGGCTAAATCACCACTAATCACGGGTGCGGGTGGTTGTGTGCCGTAAAAGTCTAAGCAGCCTGTCAAAGACAGGGAAAGTGAACTAATAAAAAGCAGTCGTTTAATTGACATGGTGTGATTAAATCTTTTAAGGTGTTGCCAAAGTGGCGCGTGAGACATAAAAACCTTAGCAATCACGCACTCAGTTAGGGTGTATTGCCTTCAGACAGAAAGCCGCAAATTAACGCGGTATTTATTATTAAGTTGTGGTAGCAAACCACGAGTCAATGATTAGATTATAATGTTCGTTGAAAAAAACACCAAGCTCTTATCCTGTTTCAAACTATCATCATTTTTTAAAACATACTGGCAATTAATTTATTAACTGCTGTTAAAAATAAGTTATCAAATAATAAATAATCCATTGTGGAGTCATCAACCAATGAGTCAAGCGTTAAAAGAATATTTAAGTTTTTGTCAGCAGCGCGTAGAAATCGCTTTGCAAAAAAGGTTGCCCAGTGAGCAACTATTACCGCAAAAGCTACATCAAGCCATGCGTTATAGCGGGCTCGATGGTGGTAAAAGAATGCGCCCTTTACTGACTTACTGCACAGGCAAAACCTTAGGTATTAACCCTGATTTATTAGACGCGCCAGCGTGTGCGGTGGAATTTATTCACGTTTATTCTTTAATTCATGACGATTTGCCCGCAATGGATGATGACGATTTACGCCGTGGCAAACCCACTTGTCATAAAGCCTTTGATGAGGCGACGGCGATTTTGGCAGGTGATGGTCTGCAAGCCTTAGCTTTTGAAGTGCTAGCGCATGACAGCAGTATTCAATGCAGTGCTATTAATCGTTTAAAAATGATTACCACTTTAGCCAAAGCCAGCGGTTCACAAGGCATGGTCGGTGGTCAGGCAATTGACTTAGCCTCAGTTGGCTCACCCTTGAGTTTACCTGAGCTTGAAAACATGCACATTCATAAAACGGGCGCGTTAATTAGAGCCAGTGTTACTTTGGCAACTCTAGCAGTCGATAATGTTGATGCGCGGCTCGCTAAAAACTTAGATGCTTATGCCTGTGCGATTGGATTATCGTTTCAAGTTCAAGATGATATTTTGGATGTGGAAAGCGACACCGCCACCTTGGGCAAAACCCAAGGCAAAGATGAAAACAACAACAAACCCACCTATCCTGCGCTATTGGGTTTAGCAGGCGCGAAACAAAAAGCGCGTGAACTGCACGAAAAAGCCTTAAACAATTTAAGTAGCTTTGGCACAGAGGCGGATTTGTTGCGTGACTTATCGCTCTACATTATTCAACGCAATCACTAAACGCCTTCTTGCCTAACGCTTTGACACATTGGAATCAACACATTATGACTAACACCAGCCACTATCCTTTACTGGACACCATCAACAGCCCTGCTGATTTGCGTTTATTGCCCAAGCCTAAGCTAAAACAGCTAGCGGGGGAATTGCGCAATTATTTAACCCAAACCGTGAGCGTTTCAGGCGGACATTTTGCGGCAGGCTTAGGCACAGTGGAACTGACAGTGGCACTGCACTATGTGTTTAATACTCCGCAAGACCAATTAGTCTGGGACGTGGGGCATCAAGCCTATCCCCATAAAATCCTCACAGGCAGAAAAGAGCGCATGACCAGCATTCGTACCCGTGATGGCGTGTGCGCTTTTCCGAATCGCGCTGAAAGTGAATACGATGCTTTTGGTGTAGGGCATTCGAGTACCTCCATTAGTGCGGCTTTGGGTATGGCAATCGCCTCGGCTTTAAAAGGTGAAGATAAGCAAATGGTCGCCATTATCGGTGATGGTAGTATCACAGGCGGCATGGCGTTTGAAGCGATGAATCATGCGGGTTCAATTGATGCTAATTTGCTGGTGATTTTAAACGACAACGATATGTCCATTTCGCCCAATGTCGGCGCGATGAATAACTACTTAACCCGTGTGTTATCGAGTCGTTTATATTCGTCTGTGCGTGAAGAAAGTAAAAAAGTCTTAAGCAAAATGCCCAGCATGTGGGAACTGGCACGACGCACCGAAGAACACATCAAAGGCATGGTCGTTCCGGGAACATTATTTGAAGAGCTAGGCTTTAATTACATCGGCCCTATCGATGGGCATGATGTGGAAATGCTGGTCTCCACTTTAGAAAACTTAAAACATATCTCAGGGCCACGCTTTTTGCATGTGGTCACTAAAAAAGGCAAAGGCTATCCACCCGCTGAAAAAGACCCTTTAGGCTATCACGGCGTACCTGCCTTTGACCCCACTAAAGATTATCTACCCAAAGCCGCGCCTTCGGCAAAACCCAGCTACACCGAAGTTTTTGGTGAATGGCTCTGTGATATGGCGGCGCAAGATGAACGTTTATTAGGCATCACCCCTGCCATGCGTGAAGGTTCGGGCTTAGTGAAATTCTCTGAGCAGTATCCTGAGCGTTATTTTGACGTGGCAATCGCTGAGCAACACGCGGTTACACTCGCCGCAGGACAAGCTTGCCAAGGTGCAAAACCTGTAGTTGCCATTTATTCGACTTTCTTGCAACGCGCTTATGACCAATTAATTCATGACGTAGCTTTGCAAAACTTGGATGTGTTATTTGCTTTAGATAGAGCAGGATTAGTAGGTCCCGACGGCCCTACTCATGCGGGAAGCTTTGATTACAGCTATCTAGCTTGCATTCCTAACATGGTCATCATGGCTCCTGCTGATGAAAACGAATGTCGGCAAATGCTCTACACAGGCTTTATGTTTGAAGGCCCCGCCTCCGTGCGTTATCCACGCGGTAAAGGCCCGGGCGTTGCCGTTGAAAAAGAAATGACTGCTTTGCCATTGGGTAAAGCCCAAACGGTGCGTACAGGCAAACGCTTAGCGATTTTAGCGTGGGGCAGTATGGTCGCGCCTGCATTAACGGTGGGTGAACAATTAGATGCTACGGTTATTAATATGCGTTTTATCAAACCCATTGATGAGGCTTTAGTTTTGGAATTGGCAAAAACGCATGAGGCGTTTATTACTATTGAAGAAAATGCTTTATCAGGCGGTGCTGGCGCGTTAATTAATCGTTTATTGCAAATGAATCATTATTTATTACCCATACTCAATATAGGTCTGCCTGATGCCTTTATTGAACAAGGGACACGCGAACAATTATTAAGTATTTGCGGTTTAGATACTCAAGGTATTTTAAAACAAATTAAGGATTTTGGTCTTTAAGAATTAAAGCAAGTGTAGATGATTTAAATCTAGCAGGACTTAAAGACCTGCTAGATTTTTTTATGACTAATAATAAGTTTAATTAATATTAAACGGGGAAAACAGATGAATAATTTTGCAAAAGGTTCTAAATGGAGAAGATGGGAACTTCATATTCATACACCTAACACACTTAAAAATGATCAGTTTAAAGGAGCTAATTCTGAGGAAAAGTGGGGGAACTATTACACTGATATACACAATTATATTACTGAAGAAATTGACAAAAATATCGCGGTAATTGCAATTACTGATTATTTATCAATTGATAATTATCTTAAAGTAAAAAAAGATAATAGACTTCCCATGTCTGTAAAACTAATTTTACCTAATGTAGAACTTAGAATTTCACCTGTTACAGGAAAAGAAAAACCAATTAATATTCATTGCATTTTTTCGCCAGAATTAGATTCTGAGTTAGAAAATAGATTTTTTGGTAAATTAAAATTTTCTTATGGTGCAACAAGTTATTCTGCAAGTAAAAGTGAACTTATTCGCTTTGGTAGAGATTGTGCCGATGACAACACGCTTAATGAGCGACTAGCCTTAAATAAGGCTAGAGAGCAATTTGTCATTCCTATTGTATCATTAAATGAACTTTTTAAAGAAGACCGTGAATTACGCGAAAAAACAATTATTATTGTTGCTAATGGTTCAAATGACGGTGCTTCTGGACTTAATGAAAGAAATCATTCCAATTATATTATAAACTCTCATTCCCAATTAGCGGCTACACGGCAAGAAATCTATAAAATGGCCGATGCTATTTTTTCATCTTCGTTAAAAGATATTAAATATTTCTTAGCTCAAGACTCAGATAATATTAAAACTATTCAACGTAAATATGGCGCGTTGATGCCATGTTTTCATGGCTCTGATGCACATACTAACTCAAAAATATTCAATCCTGATAATAACCAATTCTGTTGGATTAAAGCTGATTTAACATTTCAAGGATTAAAACATGCTATTAATGATCCAATTGATAGAGTATTTATTGGACAAATACCAGATATATTAAAAAAAATTGCCAACAATCAAACAAAATATATTAAAACGCTTCATATTAATACGGTTGAAGGCAAAGAGGATGAAACCGAACAATGGTTTCAATCAATTGAAATACCCTTTAATAACGAATTGGTTGCGATTATTGGCAATAAAGGCAGTGGTAAAAGTGCGATTGCAGATATTATAGGTTTATGTGCTGATTCTGAAAATCACAATGATTTTTTATTTTTACATCCCGATAAATTTAAAAACAATAAAGGATTGTCTAGTCGTTTTATTGCTACGCTTGAATTTGAAAGCGGCACTAAAACCCAAGAGCGTCCACTTGATTATGCTATTGAAAAGTCCAGTAGACAAAAAGTGAGATATTTACCTCAAAGTTATTTTGAAAAAATTTGTAATAATATTGAAGATGCCAAGTCTTTTAGAAATGAAATAGAAAAAGTAGTTTTTCAATATGTTTCTGACAGCCAAAAATTTGGAACAGCACATTTTTCGGAATTAGTTTCTACTAAAGAAGATATTGTAACTCAAGAAATAAAAAGTTTAGCTAATCAACTAAGTACACTTAATGAAACGATTATTGCGCTTGAAGATAAAAAAAATCCACAATACAAAAGTTCTTTACTTAGTGAAAAGGCTATTAAACAAGAAGAACTTCGCGTTCATCTAATAAATAAACCTGATAAAAAAGAAATCCCACAAACCACAGAAACATCGGCACAACAAAAAGAATTAGATATTCTGCAACAACAACATAATCGCTACGTTGATGAAAACTCTCAGCTTAAAGATAAAATTGACGCTATCGTTCTTGAAATTCATATCTTAGAAAGTTTAATAAGAGAAATAAATAGTAAAAAAACAGAATTTGATAGGTTTGTTACTGCCAAAAATAATCAATTAGAAAAATTTGGACTGAGTATTTCTGATATTATTCAAGTAACTTTAGATTTAAGTTCACTTGATTCACTTATTCAAAATAAAAAAACTGATAAGGATAAGCTTGAAATATCATTAGCTAAAGTTAATTTAGAATTTCATCAATGTGTTGCAAAAATAAATACTATTAAACAAAAACTCACAGCAGAGCAACTTGAATATCAAAATAATTTAGAAAGTCTAGCCTTGTGGAACAGTAAAAAACTAGCCATAGAAGGTAATGAAAATACGCCCAATACGCTGGCATTTTTTGCCAAAGAAATAAAGTATATCGATGCTGATTTAGTACAAGAAATTGAGACTAAAAGAAATGAAAGGTTGTTATTAACTAAGCAAATTTATGCTAAAAAAATAGAAATTAAAACATTCTATGATGAAGTGAAAACTGAAATAGATAAGGAATTATCTAAAATTGAAAATAAACACTTTGAAATTAATAGCTCTTTCTTTTGTGATTCGTATTTTAATGACAAAGTTTTAAGCTTTATTAATAAAGCAAAAGCGGGGACTTTTTCTGGTAAAGAAGAAAGCAAGAGTTTATTAAACACCAAAATAAAATCAACTAATTGGAATATTGAAAGTAATATTGAGTTATTTTTGACTGATATTATTGCTTGTTTAGAGCAGGATAAAAGAGACGAAGCTGGTAAAAACACAATGATTGATGAGCTAGTAAAAGATAGAAAAGCTTTTTATGATTATTTGTTTGCACTCAATTATTTAACGCCGCATTATCAATTACAACAACAAGGTAAAAGTATTGAGCAATTATCACCCGGTGAAAAAGGCGCGTTATTGCTAATTTTCTATTTAGTATTAGATAAAGAAGAAATCCCGCTGATTATTGACCAACCCGAAGATAATCTTGATAATAAAAGTGTTGCCACTGTTTTAGTCCCTTATATTAGAGAAGCTAAAAAAAGAAGACAAATCATTATGGTAACGCATAATCCAAATCTTGCAGTTGTTGCTGATGCCGAGCAAATTATACGCGTACATATAGATAAAGAAGACAATAATAAATTTCATTTTATCTCAGGTGGAATTGAAAATCCTGCGATTAATGAAGCTATTGTTGATATTTTAGAAGGGACAATGCCTGCTTTTTCAAGTAGAAAAGCAAAATATCATGCAGAATTATCAATAGTGAGAATTAATGTAGATATTAATTCTGATTGAAATCGGATATATTTATAATAGAGTTGTTGCAATATAGCTATAACTTATTGATTATTAAATAACTGTTTTTTACTAACTCAAGTTACGCAAAAATAATGAAATCGTAGGGGCAAAACATTTTTTGCCCTTTTGTAACAAGCGATTGTTGTATAAGGGCAAATAATAATTTTCCCCTACACCTATAACATTTGCGTAACTTGAGTTACTAAATAACTGTATTTTTGATTAATTAAAACGTGATAAGAGCAGTAAAAATAATCGCTAAAATTAACCACACCACAACCCACATAAATGTTTTTTTTCATGACCGCACCTGTAATTTATAACAAACGTTTAATAATAAACAAACCCCATGAATATAATCCCCGTTATTGATTTAAAAAATGGACAAGTCGTCCACGCACAACAAGGTAATCGTCAGCATTATCAACCCATTAATTCCCCCTTATGCCAATCAGCTAATATTCATGAAGTATTAAAAGCTTTTTTAAGTGTTTATGAATTTACTAATTTTTATATTGCCGACTTAAATGCAATTACAGGGCAAGGCAATCATGATGAATTAATTACGCAATTAGTTGAACACTATCCGCAATTCAATTTTTGGGTTGATAAAGGCTATCAACACTATAGTCATCACGCGAGTAATTATTATCCCGTTTTGGGTAGTGAATGTTATCAAGACAGTGATATTGATGTTATTAAAGCCTTTAATAAACGATTTATTTTATCGCTAGACTATAACGCGTCTGGACAATTAGGTTCACAACGTTTATTTAATGACAGCTCTTTATGGTCAGAAACCGTTATTATTATGAGCTTATATCGGGTAGGTAGTTTTCAAGGCGCGGATATTGAAAAACTCAGTGCCTTTTGTAAACACTATCCTGAAAAGAAATTTGTTGCCGCTGGGGGGATTCGAGATAGTAACGATTTAGCGCAATTAAAAGCGATTGGTATTAATCAAGCTTTAATTGCCAGTGCTTTGCATTCAAAAGCCATTCAACGTGAGCAAATTGAAAGTTTAATTAAATGAGTAGGAGTGCAGGCTTTGCCTGAGTTGCAAGCAAAGCTTGCACTCCTGTTTTATAAATCCTGATTCAGACAATTAATTATTCAGCTTAAAAACATAGCATCGCCATAACTAAAAAAGCGGTATTGCTGTTTAATTGCATGATGATAAGCATTCATAATTTCGCTATAACCTGCAAATGCTGCCACTAACATTAATAATGTCGATTCAGGCAAATGAAAATTAGTTAATAAAGCATCAACTGATTTAAAAACATAATCAGGGGTTATAAATAAATTAGTATCGCCACAACCTGCTATTAATTCTCCACTTATTGATGCTGATTCCAAAGCCCGAACCGCCGTTGTGCCAATAGCCACCACGCGTCCACCACGCTCACGCGTTTGTTTAACGGCTTGTACCGTGTCTGCGGAGACTGAAAAATACTCATGGTGCATTAAATGTTCATTGAGATTTTCAACGCGCACAGGCTGAAACGTGCCGCTACCCACATGCAGGGTGACAAAAGCGGTGGCGATATTTTTTTTGGCAATTTTAGCCAGCATATCCTCATCAAAATGCAAACCAGCCGTAGGCGCGGCAACTGCACCTGTTTGTTTGGCAAACACGGTTTGATAACGGCTAAAATCGTTAGAATTATCGGCGCGTTGAATATAAGGCGGCAGGGGGA
>JBAQSX010000076.1:0-1535 GCA_049296695.1 Methylococcaceae bacterium
CCGTTGGAATTGTAATAAATGAAAATGGACGGTACGCTGCCCCCGCAATGTATGCACCATGATCCTGTTGGGTAATTAGTTGTGTCCCAGTGCAATAAGTGGCAATAGAATCTGATCCAGAGGCAAACATAGCAACCATTAAATCTTCATAATGATAATTCGTATGTGTTGCAGATCTCGGAGCCGTGGAAACACCAGTATTTGATTGAGCATCAATAAAAGCAATGGAAGCCCCAAGAGCAGGAGAAAACCGAGAAGTAATCAACGAAACACCAAGACTCCCGTTATTGGGAATGCTTACATTATACGTCCCGATGGAAGGATTGATCAAATACCACATTTCAATATTTGTTTCAGGAGAAGTGGCATAATAGGTGGTCGTGCTTGCTTGTGTTAGAGCAGTCCCGTTATATGTTGGAGTTCCACCTATTCGAGTAGTAGCCCCTCCAACGGTAATCATGACCACCAGAAGGCGCACACTTGAATCACATGTAATGCTTTGCGTTACCGGATCTGAAGTTGAAACCGCTTGGGCGTTTGTGGCGTTATGTGTTATCATTACACAGATTCCATAGCAAATTGAAGTGCCGTTATTTCCGCAGGAGTGAACGCAACTCCCGTATCAGGATTCGTTTGAAGCAGGTGAATTAGATTTATCCAATAGTTATCTAATGTTTGAGTACTTCCAAGATAAACAGTGCTATTGGTTTTAATCCCGATTTTAATATCCGTTGAACCGGTCCCATCTGCTACCCTTGCGGCCATTTTAACCGCTTCTACGGTAAACGTCCCATACGCTGGCATATCACCAAGCCCACATTGGTATGTGCTTCCAGAAGCATTTGTATAAACTGTATCACTCAAAGAATCCGTGGTCTCATCGATATCCGTATAAGATCCTGTCCACCCAGAAGAGCTTTCACTCTGTGATGGGCGCATTGTTTTTACCGACATTAGTCTGGTATCAACATCAGCCACAATACATTCAGAAGCCACATCTTTATCCGAAGCATTGGAAGCAATTGTCATACACGTGAAATCACTTACCCCGCTTATTGTAAGATCTCCAGTGTACTCAAGTATCAACATTCCCCGAAAATATAATCGAACTGTCCCACTTGACGAATAATTGTCCACCTGTAAATCAAGCGCTCCCGCACCAACATAAGGAGCATTAGTAGTAGCGGCAAGAGTTGTAAATGAGGAATTCCCATCAGCACTCGCGCATTTAGCAATTAAAAAATTATAATTTGCTGGTGAATTAGTAACCCTTACATAAATCCCTCTGTAATCTTCAATCCCTTTAACCAATCCCATTAAATTCCAGGTAGCAGAACTGCTTCTGTTAGCCGTATATCGATGGACCCATCCAGAAGTTATAGCAGAAAAAGGCATTGAAACCGCCATTCCTCCTGCCATTCCACAACGGGCATAATCGGATCTGTAATAACCAGACGTTGTGGCGGTCGTCATACTGTTTCGATAAAAATCAATATCCTCCCCACCGCACCAAATAATAGTCATATTTTTACTCC
>JBAQSX010000077.1:0-2780 GCA_049296695.1 Methylococcaceae bacterium
ATTGTGGCTTTAGTGAAGCCTAAATTAAATTTATTTGGCATGGTTAAATATAAATTTAATTATGTTTCGGTGGTCGCTCAAAGCAGTTCTACTAAATTGGCAGTAGGTCATAAAGTTGATTTTTTTATTACTAATTTTGCTACGGGTTCTATGCACATTTCACGGATGTTGGCAAAACCGGGTTTTGGCCATTTAAGTCAAAAGTTTTCTGAAGTGGCTTTGCGTTTGGCAATGCACTTACATCCCAATAAAGTATATTTATTACCCAAGCAATATGTTAAAGATGAAAATGAACAAGACGTACATGACTGGTTAAGTTATTCTATTGATAAAAAACTGTTTTATAATTTTATTGAAGCAAAATTAGACAACGTGCTAAATGATAAAGTAGCCTCTGATATAAACATTTTTATTGAACCGCCTTATAGTGTCAATATAGAATTACGTCAATATATAAAAATGGCAACACAGGGCAATTTAATTCAAGTTTTTCCGGGTAAAAAATTACCCAATAGAATTGAAGCTTTAGCCGCTTATTCACAACATTATTTGCAAAATAATCTCATTTATGATGCCTTTGCTTATCATAGTCATAAAAAAGTAATTGAGGCGGCGCGGTATTTAATTTGGTTGCGTGAGCCTTTGCAACGGCTTTATTGTCATGCCCTGCATTTAGCAAAAGTTCTTGTGCCTAATAAAGAGCGTGAGCTTGCCATTTTGGAGGTTTTAAATGCAGGACATAAAAGCTTAGATAATTATTTAACGCGTCTGGTGGCTAATAGTGACGTGCCTTTTGGGCGTTGTACTGAAACGTTATTCAATACCGCTATCGATAATTTGCGTAATGAATTTATTTTTATAGGTTTTGAAGAAAGACAAACGGAGTCATTTGATTTATTATGTACACTTATGGATTGGGATAGAAGTTTGTTTCCCGATACTTTAATTAATAAATCCACAGTAGATTATCAAGGTTTTTCTAAAGAAGTTCAGCAAAAAGCCTTAAGTCTTATTAGTTATGATTTACGCTTATATGAGGAGGCGGTAACAATTTTTAGCACTCAGTTAAAATTATTACAAAACTAATTTGCTTGTGTCTGAATCAGAATTTTCTATGGTTACAGAATAAATCCTGTTAATTCTGATTTAGACAATAGAATAATTGGTGGTGCATCAAAAAAGCAGGTGAGTTAATATCGAAACTTTCGGAGTTCAAACCTAGGTTTGAATTCCAACTAAAATGGCATTTTTAAAAACCTACTCTTTTGAGATACTAGCGAATAATTAAAATGAGTTATGTAGTTACGAAAAATTAAATAATTATTTACAGGTTTTTTATTTTTTTAGAAAAATTTAGCGTATTTAGAAAATAGTTTGTTATAAAGACGTTGCGGTGCAACGTCTCTACAATAAATTCAATATTAAAAAATATTAAGATACAACAAAAATAATTTCGATTTATAAAAACTGTAGAGACCTTGCATTGCAACGTCTTTATACGATAATCTCGTTTAAAAAACTTAGTAATTAATGTGTATGAAAACTCTATAATATGATTGACCTTTTTAATAATTTTCCCATTGACGCGCAACAACTTGCAAAAATGCAAGCTTTGCCTGCGATTAAACAACATTATGTGGTGGCTATTACACCACGTTCGGGCAGTAGTTATCTGTGTGATGTCATGACTAAAACCCGTTGTTTTGGTCAGCCTGATGAATTTATTAATCCCGATATTATTGCGCAAATTATGGCTAAAATTCCGGGACGCACCCCTGAGGAATATTTAACTAATATTTTAAAATTTAGGCGGGCGCGTAATGGTGTTTCGGGTTTAAAAGCCAGTTGGTTTCATTGGCAACGCTTTAATCAAGTGATGAATGATGAGCAACGCCATTATTTAACGCAATTTAAATATATTTATTTAACGCGGCGTAATTTAATTGCACAAGCGATTTCTTTATATAGAGCCACTGCGTCTTCGGTATTTCATACCAATATTCAACACAGTCCAGATGCTTTAAATAAATTTCAAGCACAACAATATGATTATGAGGCTATTAAATTTTGGTATGAGCATATTGCCCAGCAAGAACAAGGTTGGCAACAGTATTTTTATCAGCAACGCATATATCCACTGTGTTTAACCTATGAAGATATTGAAACCGATATTTTAATGACGCTAAAACGTATAGCTAATTATTTAGGTATTGATGTCAATACTGTGGTATTACCTAAAGAAGTATCTTCTATTTTTGAAAAAGTAGGTGATCAGCGCAATATTGAATGGACACATCATTTTGCTTTTGATTATGCCAAAAAAACCACTTACTAATTAAACCGAACGCTTAAAGGAAATCGACTATGATTGAAGAATCATCTGTTAATCAACATAATGCTGTGCCAATTGAACCGCCCTCGCCTTTTTTACATATTAGTTTTAGTGATGCACAAAAACTTGAACAAAGCGATCCGTGGTTTTATTCGCATTATGTATCAGCCGCTAAGGTAGTGACTTCACATTTGAGTCGTTATCTTGATTTAGGCAAGAGCTTTTTATTTGATTTAGGCTGTGGTGACGGCTTAATGACTTTGGGCGTGAGTCGCAGTGTAGTGGGCGGTGTGACGGGACTTGATGTCACTGAGGCATTTAATGGTTTGCGACAAAAAGCGGAGCATACTTTAAAGCTTACTGATTTTCCCGTGACCTTGCGTTTTTTGAAAATTAATCCCACTAAACCCTTGCCTTTTGCGGATAATCATTTTGATGGCGGTTATTC
>JBAQSX010000078.1:0-4204 GCA_049296695.1 Methylococcaceae bacterium
GTATTAACGTGGTAGTGGCTTCTAATGCAGGCGGTTCATTTTGTCCGTTTGGTGATATTACCACCTTATTAGTTTGGCAAAAAGGAGTTCTGCCTTTTACTGATTTCTTTTTATTATTAATTCCCGCCATTGTTAATTTTGCCCTGCCTGCCACAATCATGTATTTCTTTATTCCCAAAGAACGCCCAGCGGCGGTTATGGAAAGCCAAGGCATGAAACGTGGCGGCAAAGTGATTATTGGTTTATTTGTATTAACCATTATTAGCGCGGCGGGTTTTGAAAATTTTTTACATATTCCACCCGTGGGTGGCATGATGCTAGGACTTACTTATTTAAAATTCTTTAGTTATTATTTGCAAAAAACAAACACCCCATCGTCTTATGATGAAATAGAAATTAATACTATTGACGTTAAAATAAATGCTAATCAATTACTAAAAACCGAAAAAGAAAATAATAAGACCCTCGCTAATCAAGAAGCACAATTTGATGTCTTTCAAAAAGTGGCTAATTTAGAATGGGATACTTTATTATTCTTTTATGGGGTAATGGTGGGCGTTGGCGGTTTAAGTTTTATTGGTTATTTAGAAGTGGCTTCTTTACATTTATACGGAGAAGTCAATCCCACTATTGCCAATATCTTAGTGGGTATTGCCTCGGCATTTATTGATAACGGTACAATAATGCTCGCGGTACTAACTATGGCTCCGCATATTTCAGAAGGACAATGGTTATTAGTTACTTTAACGGCGGGTGTGGGCGGTAGTTTATTAGCGGTAGGTTCAGCGGCTGGCGTTGGGTTAATGGGACAAGCTAAAGGCGTTTATACCTTTACTACCCATTTAAGATGGACACCTGTGATTGCTTTGGGTTATATCGGCAGTATATTAGCGCATTTCTTAATTAATGGGCGTTTATTTTAAGGAGTTTTGAATGGTTACTATTGCACCTTTTACACCTATCGGTTTTATTGTTTTAGGCGTATTTATTACTGGCTTGTTAATGATTATATTTGAAGTCCAATTAGCCATGGACAAATTCAAGCCAGCTTTAATGATGATGTCCACAGTGGCTATTATTGGTATTTATTATTGGTTTAGTGGTGATGACCCTGAACGCTTTAAACCCTTAATTGCCATGCAGGCGGCAACCAAAGAATCCTTATTTGGTTTGATTGCCTTTATGGCATTCATGTGGATGATAGTTGAAATCCTCAATGAGCGTAACGTATTTAATGCCATGAATCAAGCTTTAATTAATATGGGCTTAAATGGTAGAGGCTTATTTTGGATAATGGGTTTATTAAGTGCCTTACTGAGTCCTTTTATTAGTAGTTTAACCACTACCATGATATTTGGAAAATCCATTAGTAATATATCAAAAAATTCAGATTATACCCATTTAGTCTTATGTAATACCATTATTTCATCCAATAGTGGCGTGTGGTTTATTGGTACTTCAACTAGCTTAATGGTGATTTTAGCAGGTAAAGTTCACATGACTGATTTACTCATGTTATTTCCTGCGGCTATTTTTGGCTGGATATTAAGTGCTTTAGTATTAGATAGATTTTATTTAACGAAATTGGACTTAAATTCAGTATTAAAAACTAATAGCGCGGAAGAAAAATTAAAAGATGGCGGTTTGAGTTTAACCTTTGTTTGCGCTTTTGCCATTATTAGTGCAGTTATTCTTAATATGGTCTTACATGTGGATATTGAATTTGCTTTAGGTAGTGGCTTGGGTATTGTAGTAATGTATATTTGGTTATTACGCCAACACTGGTGCGGTATTGAAATTAATCTCGATGTACAATTACAAAAAGTTGAATGGTCAACCTTAATGTATTATATCGGCATTATTACAGGTATGGCGGCGTTAAATCATGTCGGCTGGCTATCTTATGTACGCCAATTATATGAGTATTTACCTGCAACGTGGGTGAATTTTATTTTAGGGATGGTATCGAGTTGTATTGATAATAACTTATTAGAAGCCGCCGCGATTATGGCAAATCCACCCTTAGGTGTTGATCAATGGATGTTAAATGCCTTAATGGTAGGCATAGGTGGTAGTTTAACGGTTGTGGGTTCATCGGCGGGGGTTATGGCAATGTCGATTGATAAAAGTTATACCTTCGGCGTGCATTTACGTTTTCTGCCCGCAGTATTAGCCAATTTCTTAGGTTCTTTTGGATTGTGGTATTTACAATTTGAAGTCTTGCATTGGGTTTAATTTTAGTTCTTTATTTAAATAATGAGTATGTCAATAAATACTACACATTCAAAAAATCATCTTATTCAATTATCCTTAGGCGCGATAGGTGTTGTTTTTGGCGATATAGGCACAAGTCCTTTATATGCGGTTAAAGAAGTTTTTGGCGATCATTTACATATCGATAAAGACCATATACTGGGCGTATTATCATTAATTTTTTGGTCATTAACTTCAGTCGTTGCCATTAAATATGCCACTTTTATTATGCGAGCCAATAATAAAGGTGAGGGTGGTATTATGGCATTAATGGCATTGGCTTTAAGTAGCTGTAAAGAAATGCCCAAACGTCAAAAATTTATTTTAACCATAGGTTTATTCGGCGCGGCGTTATTTTATGGTGATAGTATTATTACCCCCGCTATTTCAGTATTAAGTGCCGTTGAAGGTTTGCAAATTATTACCCCTAAATCGGCTGATTATGTATTACCTATTACTATTGCAGTATTAGGCGGCTTATTTATTTTGCAAGCGAAAGGTACAGGAAAAGTCGGTATTTTATTCGCACCGATTATGTGTTTTTGGTTTGCAACTTTAGCAGTATTGGGTATTATTAATATTATCAAAGTCCCCGATGTATTAATGGCTATCAATCCTTATTATGGCGTTCATTTATTATTTGAACTGGGTTGGCATGGATTATTAATCATGGGTTCGGTAGTATTAGCCATAACAGGTGCTGAGGCGTTATATGCCGACATGGGACATTTTGGTTTAAAACCGATTCGCTTAGCATGGTTTAGTTTTGTTTTCCCTGCCTTATTATTAAATTATTTTGGACAAGGCGCGTTATTATTAAATAATCCAGCGGCTTTGCAAAACCCTTTTTATTTACTCGCGCCGCATTGGGCGATGTATCCTTTATTAATCCTTGCCACCTTGGCCTCAGTAATTGCCTCACAAGCGGTGATTTCAGGCGCGTTTTCAGTTACCCGTCAAGCGATACAATTAGGTTATTGTCCGCGCATGAAAATTCTGCATACTTCAGGCAGAGAAATTGGGCAAGTGTATTTACCTACTGTTAATTGGTTATTAATGGTCTGCGTTTTTATTGTAGTATTAAGTTTTAAATCCTCGTCTGCTTTAGCCTCAGCTTATGGTATTGCCGTGACAGGTACAATGATTACTACGACTTTATTGGCTTTTATTGTGATTCAACGTTTATGGCAATGGCAAACCGCAACCAGTATTTTATTTCTAACGACTTTTTTAACACTCGATTTTCTATTTTTATTTGCTAATAGTTTGAAAATACCTACAGGTGGTTGGTTGCCTTTAGTGATAGGTGCAGTGATATTTTTGACTATGACTACTTGGATTAAAGGGCGAGCATTATTAGCTAATTATTTAGATGATAATCGGATGTTATTTGAAGAATTAGAAGAAAAAATTGCAGGACATCAAGCCGTAACAACGAAAGGCACGGCGATTTATTTAGCCAAAAGTTTGCATGGCGTACCTCAAGTTTTTTTACAAAATTTTGAGCATAATCGGGTATTACATGAACAGATTATTGTCTTAACTATTGTTACCAAAGACGAGCCTTATATTGATTATGAACATCGCATTAAAATTCGCCAATTCGGTAAGAATCATAATTTTTATCGGGTAAAATTTTATTATGGTTTTCAACAAAACCCCGATGTCCGTCAAGATTTAGAGCTTTGTGTTAAGGCGGGTATTAATTTAGATTTTAAACAAACTTCATTTTTTATCGGTAGTGAGCAATTAACTTTTAAAAAGCAAAATCCTTTAGCGGAATGGCGTAAAAGTTTATTTTTGTTTTTATTCCAAAATGCCTCTAGTGCGATTGAGTTTTTCAAAATCCCTGTGGATAGAGTAGTGGAACTGGGGATTCGGATTAATCTTTGATGCGAGATTTATAAATTCTCATGTAATTGTAAACGTTAGGATTGGCAGTGCTTAAAGC
>JBAQSX010000079.1:0-2986 GCA_049296695.1 Methylococcaceae bacterium
CCGCGAGCGGTAGCGAAGAGGTTTCTATCTGGTGGGAGCGAGGACGGCTCTGGGAGGTATAGGAGTGGTCGCGGGTGTCGCGAGCCACCAGATAGAAATCGCTGAACGAAAGCGCGGGGGGACGCCGACGGCCTGGCGGGGGCGCTATGGAGATTGTTCGCTTTCGGGGTCCCGGAGCGCATACGGGATCTGAGACTTCCGTGAGGTGAGCCTCGGAGGTGAGGTGAATCGTGGAAAGCGCAGGGTCATTGCGGTGCGAGAAGCGGGCCGACGGGGTCTTCCCGGGAGTGGCGGACTGAAAGCGGGCACACGATGAGCGAGCCGCCGGAGAGGCAGCCGCACGGGAGCGACGCGTTGTGCGGTGGTGGTCACGATGTATCGTGCAGGACGGACCGAGGCTCGGGGAGCAGACTCGGGACGGTCGGGAACGACGAGGCAAAGCGAGACGTGTCCGGGATGATCTCGACGATGCGCATGCGACCGGTGTGGCATTTGGGACAGCGGTCGATGGGGTGGCCGGTCAGGACTTCGAGGATCTCGTTGGCCGTTCCGCAGTGCTCGAGTCGATTGATGGGCGGGTCGGTGACGCCAAGCAGACGACGGATGAGGCCGAGGTTCGCGGCGCGGCAGGAGTTGGCGAGAAAGCCGTAGCAGCGGATGCGGTGAAAGCCCGACGGGAGGACGTGAAGCAGGAAGCGGCGAGTGAATTCGTCGACGGTGAGCGTCATGATCTTCTCGGAGCCGTGATCCTTGTAGTCCTTCCAGCGGATGAAGACGTGCGAGTCGGAGATGTGGGTGATGCGATGGTTCGAGATGGCGACGCGGTGAGTGTAGCGGCCGAGGTACTTGAGGACGCGGTCTGGACTGCCGAAGGGACGCTTGGAGTAGACGATCCAGCGGAGCCTCCTCTGACTTGCGACGAAGCGGGCGAAGAGGGACGGATCGGCGAGATGCGAGAGCTGACCGTGAAAGACGAGGTCGCCGCGGCGGAAGGCGGCCTTGAGCTCTTCGAGAAAGAGCGTGCGGAAGCGATCCGAGAGGACGTGGACGTGGACGAAGAAGCGCTTTCGGCAGCGGATCCAGCGCGAGCGGTCTGGAGAGAGTCCGCCGCCCGGGACGATGCAGTGCAGATGTGGGTGGTGGGTGAGGGTCTGTCCCCAGGTGTGAAGGACGGCGAGCAGGCCGATGTGTGCGCCAAGGTGCTTGGGATCCGAGGCAATCGAGGTGAGGGTCTTGGCGGTGGCGGCAAAGAGAATGCCGTAGACCACCTTCTTGTTCTGGAGGGCGAGGTGCGCGATCTCTTCCGGAAGGGTGAAGACGACGTGGAAGTAATGAGTGGGGAGCAGGTCGGCCGAGCGGGCCTCGACCCACCGGACGCGCTCGAGCGACTGGCACTTCGGGCAGTGGCGGTTGCCGCAGCTGTTGTAGGCAATGCGATGGTGGTCGCAGGCGTCGCAGGCTTCCACGTGACCGCCGAGGGCGGAGGTCCGGCAGCTTTCGATCGCGAGCATGACGCGACGCTGGTCGGGCAGAAGCGTTGCGCCGTGACGGGTGCGATAGTCAGCTCCGAACCTGTGGAAGACGTCGGCCACCTCGAACAGTGGCCGCGCGCTCACGGCTCGTCGGTCCCGATCAGGGGCAGTATGCGGTCGAGCGGGCTCGCAATGGATGCGATCCGATGGCCCGAGACGTGGGTGTAGCGCGCCGTCGTGCGCAGGCTCTGGTGGCCGAGCAGTTCCTGGATGATGCGGATATCGACTCCGGCCTCGAGCAGATGCGTGGCGAAGCAGTGGCGCAGGGTACGCGGGGTGACGCGCTTGGAGAGGCCGGCATCCGCGGCCGCCCGCTTGCAGACGTAGCGAATGGTCGAGATCCCGACTGGCGTCGACGGGTTTGCACCCGCAAAGAGCCAGTCGACGGGCCGCTCACGTCTCCAGTGATCCCGCAGGATCTCGAGCAGCGACGGAGACAGCATTACGTGGCGGTCACGCAGTCCCTTGCCCTGGCGCACGGTGATGAGATTGCGCTCGGAGTCGATATCCTCGATGCGCAGGTGAGTCGCCTCCGAGGACCGCATCCCGGTCGCATAGATCGTAGCCAGAATCGTGCGGTACTTCAGATTGACGACCGCGTCGAGCAGGCGGCGGACCTCGGAGGGAGCGAGCACGACCGGAAGCCGGTACTCGCGCCTGGCGTAGGCGATATAGGGCGTCGACCAGTCGCGACCGAGCGTGACGTGCTCGACGAATCGGATGGCGCACCGGGCGAGATTGACCGTGCTCGACGACAGTCCACGGTCGACGAGATGGATCAGAAAGGTGCGGGCCTCTTCGAGACCGAGGTGTTCCGGCGATCGGCCGAAGTACTTTTCGAAGGCCTCGACATAGCGGATGTAGGTCCTTTGCGTCTGCGCGGAGAGGTTCCGCAGGCGCATGTCGTCTATCATTCTCTGGCGGAGTGCAGTCATGACGAGCTCCTTTGTCTGGTGGGTTTGCAGGCTTTGACACCAGCATTTTCACCGACAAGGGAGCTCTCCGCACCGTCCGTCACGTGCGCTGACGCGACGAAACACGCCCACGACATCGCACGGATCCTCAAGGCAACCCACCGCCGCCCGAAGACCGCGACTCCCGTCAGGTCCTCCCGCTTCCTACCGCGCAGCGGTTTCGTTCAGCGAGCTGTCCTCGAGTCGTGCTGAAAACGGACCGCCGCTCTCCTTCCCGAGCTCCTTGTCGCATCGGGACGCGATGTCGACGGGCGTGCTATTCTTCCCCTTCGTTTTCGCCGTTCGCTGGCGCTCCAGAACATGAAGACGGTACTTGTCATCGCCGGATTCGACCCTTCCGGGGGCGCCGGAATCCTCGCCGACA
This sequence comes from Methylococcaceae bacterium, assembly GCA_049296695.1. Lineage (GTDB taxonomy): Bacteria > Pseudomonadota > Gammaproteobacteria > Methylococcales > Methylomonadaceae > UBA10906. The sequence goes on from JBAQSX010000079.1 coordinate 2,871, forward strand.
TCAAAGCGATCGCGGCGATGGGCTGCTACGGTACGGCAGCGATCACGTCCGTGACGTTCCAGAATACCGCCGGGGTCCTTGGCTCGGTGCACCAGTCGGCCGAAACACTCCTCGGT
>JBAQSX010000080.1:0-19539 GCA_049296695.1 Methylococcaceae bacterium
GTTGACACTAAAACGACTGCCAGTCCTTATAGGATTGGCAGTCGTGTATATTGAATAACACTGGTTTTTATTGTAATAAACTGCCTTCGATAATACTGTTTTCTTTGAAATTTTTCTCAGGGACTGCGCTTTCATTAAAACTGCGTTCATGCACGGTAGTTACAGTTTTATGTTGATTTATGAAATGTTCCATTTCAGTTTTAGTGGCGCGCCATACTTGCCCTTCTATATTGACAGGTTCGAGATTACGTTGCCGTTTAATTAATTGTTGATGGGTATCAAAAAAATCAATTTGCATTAATAAGAAATGGTCTTGGGCAATCCATAATTTTCGCGCACTATAACCTGTTTCTTTTTGTAAATCAGTATCAGTGGCGACGGCTTTAATGACAAAAGTTTTAATACCATTGAGCATTTCATCGGGTAGGCGTTCATAATTAAATTTATCTCGATTTTCAGAGACTAAATCTTCATAGGTGTAATCCGTTCCCATGAAATAATTTTTGCGGCCACCTTTGGCAATACGTTTCATTTCTTTGCCATAAGCGGGCAGATAAAGCCATTGATCATCGGCAGTTGCGCTATGTTGCCATGTTAATAAACTCACGCCTTTAATACCCGAAGGTGCTAAAAAAAACAGTACATGGCGAGTTTCTTGCAAATTGAGTTCACGTTTATAGCGGTTCATTTCGCGTGTTTCCGTGTTACCCGCTTTATCAATTAAGTTCACTTCTTGGCTTTCAAATTCATAGGGTTTGTCGTGACGTTTAGAAACTTCATCTAAAATTTGTCTACCTGATAAAGAAACAGTGTTAATAGTGGCGGCGGGGGCTTGCTCGGCGGCTTTTATAAATTCGCTTGAAAATAAGCTTAGTGTAAGCAATGAAGCTAAGAAAATAGGCGTTATCGTTTTCATAATGGCAGTATTGTGGAATCAAAGAAGAAATAACGATGGTAATTAAGTTTTAAGATAATAACATCTTAAGTGCTGAAAGCCACAGAAAAATGTATTTTAGTTGACGGGTAATAGTGCGAGACGCGCTAGATTTAATGGTATTAAAGTATGGGTTTTTATGTTATGAATAATAGCGGCGTTAATATTAAATTTATCTTTGACTATAAACATAAAAGGGCAGGTTTTAAATCTGCCCTTATGCTAATTTTTTGTAATTACCTAGCTTACTTATATCTGAATCAGAATTTACAGAATTTTAAGATTCACAGGATTTATCCTGAAAATCCTATAATCTTGAAAATTCTGATTCAGACAATAGAATAAAGTTACTATCTTAAATCCTTTACTACGCGCACAATTTCATTATTGTCGCTAATCGATTCAATACTAAAATCGAGTTTTTTAATTAAAGACAGCATGGCATCATTCGTTATTAATACTTCGGCTTCAAAGAAACTAATACCTCTGTCTTTGGCAGTCTGCATTAAGGTTTTCATTAACTTTGAACCAATCCCTAAATGTTGGCAATCATCGGCAACTACTAAAGCAAATTCAGCTGAATGCCCATATTTTAATGATTTTAAAAAAAATTTCATGTTAGGTGTTGAAATTGATAGTATTATCCCTACGTTAGGAAATTGTCAATTAATCATTAGGAAGTACTATCATGACTCAGCCCGTAGAACATCTTATTAAATTTTACCCTGTAGGCAATGGCGATACGAGCCAAATTATCTTGCATAACGGTAAACGCATCTTAGTTGATTTTTTTCATTCCACCGAAGGTGAAGATGAAAATCACCCTAAAATTAACTTAAAAGAAACTATAGAAACTGAATTAAAAGAAGCGAATCGTGATTATTTTGATGTTGTCATGTTTACGCATGGTGATAGAGATCACACGGCAGGTAGTGCTGATTTTTTCAAATTTAATCATCCAAGTTATAAAGGAAATGGAATTATTGAAATAAAAAAACTTTATGTGCCAGCCGCAATGATTTTAGAAAGTAGAAATGATGTGTATTGCCCTATTATTCAAAGAGAAGCTAGATACAGATTTGAGAAAGGAAAAGATATTTTAGTTTTCTCTAAACCAGATGAATTAAAAGATTGGCTGGAAAAAAAAGGCTTATCAGTGGAAGAACGTAAGGCTTGTATTATAGATGCGGGGGAATTTATTCCTGATTTTAATTTAGAAGACGATAAAGTGAAGTTTTTCGTACATTCTCCTTGGAAAAAACATGTTGAAGATAATGAAGATATTGAACGTAATGAAGCGGCAATTATTTTACATGCGACTTTTAAAATTGAAAATCAAGAAACTCGTTTTTTCATGATTGGCGATACAGAACATCAAGTTTTAGAAGAAATTGTTGATAAAACCAAAGATGAAAAACTCTTACAATGGGATATTTACAATATTCCGCATCATTGTAGTTATCTTGCATTAAATAAAAGTGGTGAAAAAGGAGATAAAGAAACCATACCTACAGAAAAAGTAAAAAAATTACTTAACTATGGTAATAAAGGTTCTATTTTAATTTCTTCGAGTAATCCTATTGGCAATGATTATGAACAAATCCAACCACCTCATGTTCAAGCTTATAATTGTTATAAAAAATGTAATGATGAAAATGGAGGACGTAAAATTATGGTAACAATGGAACATCCTAATGAGGAAAAACCAGAGCCTATTGAAATAGTTATAGATAAAGACGGTTGTCGTCCTATTACTAAAAGCAGTAAAAGCACTTCTACTTCTGCTAGTGTAGCGGCAAATATTATTACATCTAAAATTGCGCCAAGAGCAGGTATAACAATATGCTAGAGTTTTATGATGTTTGTGGAGAAAGTATTTCACAAGAATTAGAAAAACTCGTTTTAGTTAAAGCTAGAGCTGTTTTTAAAGCTCTAGCTTTTCATGATGAGTTCAAACTAATAGAAATAAAAGTTGAAAATTTACCTAGTTTTAGAATTGAGCATTTAATTGTTGATGTAACAGCTGATATTATTCAATATCCTAAAAATGATATAAATTATACGGAATGTTTATGTTTATCATTTTATGAAAGTGATAATTTACAGCCTAGCATCAAAGCTTTACGAAAGAGTTTTCCTAGCGTTATTCATACTAATCTAACGCCATTAAGCTCACCTAAATCATTATGTATTTATAATGAAAATTGGCATACTGTTCAATTAACATGGACAGCTATGAATTTTCTGAATCGCATTAGTTACTGGTTGGCGCAAACATCAAGAGATACGCTTCATTTTGAAGACCAACCATTAGAACCATTACTAATTAATCCTAGATATAAAGTAGTTATCTCAGAACATTTATTCAATAAACAGGACGAATGTCTTGTTGTCGCTGAGAACATCTATGATAACGGCAAATCTGGTGTTCTCATTCTTAATAGTATAGAAATAAAAAATACTCAAGGTCTTAGAGAACACTTAATTAAAAAAGGATTTAATTTATTCTATGCCTTACCACTAAAAGGACAGCCGCAACAACATGGTATTATTCATAATAGTCCTAACACTTTAAATGAACTTAACGATTTTTTAAAAAAGGCACAAATTGATTTATTATCCGAGCTTCGTAAACAAATAAAAAAGCTATATCAGGATGGTAATAAAAACTCGTTTGAAAATGATTTTATTATTGTTTTATTAGAATTGCCAAAATTACGCAATAAAAATAGTAATACTGCTGAAGTGAGCGACTACAAAGCTTTTTTAATAGGTAAAATAAAAGATGTTGGCTTAGATATAGGTGTTCTTATAGAACAGCCATCACAAGGTATAGTATTAAATATATTGCTAGATTGTAAAAAAAATGGTGAGCAGACTGCAATAGAGTTACTTGAGCCAATATTAAGCATTACGCCATCTATTTCAGCGGACTTTAATAGCATTATCGCGTCTGATTTAGATCATCAATTTGCAATGATTGGTGCAGGCGCATTAGGTTCTCAAATATTGCAACATTTTGTCCGTATGGGATATGGTCAGTGGTTAATTATTGATGATGACGACTTTCTACCACATAATGTAGCCCGTCACATTTTAAATAAAAATGCTATTGGATGGAATAAAGCAGAAGCATTATCTCATGTATTAAATAATGTATTTGATAGTGAAACTGTTAAAAGTATTTCGGATAATTTTTTAACGTTAAATGCCAATCAATTGGAGCAAATTAACAAAGTAGAAGCGATTATTGATGTTTCAACTTCCTTACCTGTCGCTAGAAAATTAGCTTTAGAAACTAAAATTAACGCTCGTAAATTAAGTGTATTTGTAACGCCATCGGGTAATGATAGTGTTTTATTATGTGAAGACTCACAAGAAAAAATTACTTTAGATGTACTAGAAGCTCAATATTACAGAGCATTAATAAATGAACCTAGGTTATTTAATCATTTAAATGGTAGTCAAGGTACTATTCGTTATGGTGGTGGTTGTAGAGAAATTTCTAGTAGAATACCGCAAGACAGTATTGCATTACACGCTTCAATATTGAGCAAACAAATTAGAAAGTCTTTAGCTGAAAATAAAGCAAGAATCTCTGTTTGGATAGCTAATAATGATGACGGCAGTGTTAATTCAATTAATATTCCTATAGAGCAGATTATAGTTAAAAATAAGAATGGTTGGATTATTATTTACGACAAGGGTTTTGTTGAAAAAATTAAAACGTTAAGAGAAAGTAAGTTACCTAATGAAACGGGTGGCGTATTAATTGGTTTTTTTGATACTCAAAGAAAAAGAGCTTATATTGTAGATACCTTGAAATCACCTAAAGATAGTATTGAAACCGACTCTTCTTATATAAGAGGTAAAGACGGTTTAGCTGATGAAGTAAAAAAAGTACAAACACTTACTGCTAATATAGTAGATTTTATGGGCGAATGGCATTCGCATCCTAATTCTGCAAATATTAGTCCAAGTGAAGACGATAAAAATTTATTAGAACATCACAAAGCTTTAATGAGAAATGATGGTTTACCAGCAATTATTTTAATTGTAGGTAAAAACACACAGTTAAATTGGATAATTGCGGAATAAATATGCTTAATGATGAAAAAAAAATAGGCTTAGCTTTATCAGGTGGCGGAATTAGAGCGGCAGTGTTTCATTCTGGCGTTTTAAAATATTTAGCTGAAAAAGGAATGCTAGAACAAGTTTCTTTTATTTCGACAGTATCGGGGGCTTCATTATTAGTAGGGCTTATTTATGAGATTTCAAAAAATAAATTTCCCTCTAGTAAAGAATATCTTGAAGACGTTTTTCCTGAAATAGAAAAATTATTAACAAGTAAAAACTTGCAAATAACAGCAATTAAGATATTAATTAAAAGTTTCTTTTGTCCTCCAAATTGGGGCGATTTATTGAATAGAGGAAATATTTTAGCTAAGGCATTAAAATGTTCTTGGAAAATTGTAAATAATCTACAAGATATTTCGGATTATCCTAGATGGGTAATTAATGGTACAACACAAGAAACTGGAAAATGTTGGCGATTTAGTAAAGAGCGTATGGGTGATTATAAAACAGGTTATGTCATTAATCCTGATATTCTTATAGCAGATGCTATTGCCGCATCAGCGGCTTTTCCGCCTTATATAGACCATTATAAATTGAATGTTTCATCGTATTCATGGAAACATTATGAAAAGGATGTTGAATTTAAAAATGCTGGTCAGCCAATAAAAGTTATTAATCCTAATATGCGCTCTTATCATATAACAGATGGTGGTATTTACGATAATTTAGCCACTGAAGCTGTGTTTAAAAAATTCGGTGAAGAACTTAGAGATAATATTAATTATTTAATAATAAGTGACGCGGGTTCGGCTTTAGATATAAGAGAAGTACACCTTTCTATTTTCTCTAAGACGATAAGAAACTTCGATATTATTATGGCTCAAGTTGTTGGTTTGAGGCTTAGAGCTATTTTTAGATTTTTTAGAGATAATCAAAATACAGGAGTTATTGTAAAAATAGGTAGTACAATTCAGCATTTATTAGAAGAATCAAAGAAAATAGAAACTGCAAATAAAATCAAAGTTGAAGTTGATGATTTCTTAATTGATGAAGATGTTAAAAAAGCCGCTGAATACCCAACTGATTTAAATAAAATAATAAAACAAGATTTTAACCTTATTAGTAGGCATGGTTATGAAACCACTAAAATACAAATGAGTTTATATTGTAAAAGTTAAATATAAAAGCGTATCCATTAAATGGATACGCTTTTATTATAACTATCTTAAATCCTTTACTACGCGCACAATTTCATTATTATCACTAATCGATTCAATACTAAAATTGAGTTTTTTAATTAAAGATAGCATGGCGGTATTATTTATTAATACTTCGGCTTCAAAGAAACTAATACCTCTATCTTTGGCAGTTTGCATTAAGGTTTTCATTAACTTTGAACCAATCCCTAAATGTTGACAATCATCGGCAACCACTAAAGCAAATTCAGCAGAATGCCCATCGGGATTTTTAATATAACGCGCTACGCCTAATTCACTGGGCAGATTATTATTTTCAGTCACCGCCACAAATGCCATTTCACGGTCATAATCAATTTGGGTAAAACGCACAATCATTTCGGGGGTTAATTCTTGCAAGGATTGGCGGAATCGGAAATATTTAGTGCAAGGTGAGAGGCGACTGATGAAATTCTTTTCTAAAACCGCATCTTCGGGGCGAATAGGGCGAATAGTAATCGCCACACCATTGGTTAATTGATGGGTTTGGCTTAAATGCTGTGGATAAGGATGGATTGCCATGTGCGCGTAATCGTTAAGCTGATGTGAGCTACGCGCTTTGATTCGCGCGTCTACTGCCATCGCGCCATGTTCATCCACAATTAAAGGATTAATATCTAATTCTAAAATTTCAGGCAATTCACTCACCATTGTGGACACGTTGAGCAGTACATTACACAAAGCCTGTTTATTTGCCGCTGGCATATTTCTAAATGCGTCTAAGTATCGCGCCGCTTTGGTTTTTGAAAGCATCTGTTCGACCATATAAGCGTTAAGCGGCGGTAGGGCAACAGCGTTATCTTTTAAAATTTCCACCATTGTCCCGCCCAAACCTACGCTAATCGCAGGGCCAAACACAGGGTCGCGCACTACGCCTATCATGATTTCTCTGCCATTGCGTGAGCTATACATAGACTCAACGGTCATTTCTACTGCGTTCACCTCAGGATAGGCTTGTTTGATAGCCGTTTCCATTTCAGCAAAATGCCGCGAGACTTCTAACACGCTGTTAATATGCAGTCTTACCCCGCCGATGTCAGATTTATGGCTAAACTGCGCCATGTTCACTTTTAAAACCACAGGAAAACCAATGGTTTGCGCGGCTATCATGGCATCTTTACCGCTCGCCACGCTAATTGCTGGGGTGATGGGAATATGAAATGCCGCCAAAATGGCTTTGGCTTCTTGCGCGGTTAAAACATCGCGTCCTTGCGCTAGCACTTGTTCAATAATCAAACGCGCCCCTGCTACATCGGGGCTGGCTAATTCTTGTTGGCTTGCCGTTGGTATTTGTTTAAGTAGGATTTGATTTTGGGTGAAATGACTTAAAAACGAAAAGGCATCGACTGCGACTTCAGGGGTGGTAAATTGGGCAATATTGCTATTAGCAAATAAATCACGACCTGCTTGCACCCGCGCCCCACCCGTCCATGCGGCTAAAATGGGTTTGTTACTGCCTTTTGAACCATCAATAATACATTGCGCCACTTGCGAGGGGTCAGTCATGGCTTGCGGGGTTAATATCACTAACACGCCATCGATATTATCATCAGCCAAACAAACACTTAAGGCGTTTGCGTAACGCTCTGCGGTGGCATCACCTAAAATATCGACAGGGTTAGCATGTGACCAATGCACGGGCAGTACCGCGTTTAAGGCTTCAATACTTTGCTCGCTCAGTTGTGCCACTGTAATACCGACATCTTCGGCTCTATCGGTACTCATCACCCCGGGGCCTCCTGCATTGGTGATAATGGCAAGGCGATTATTATTAACCACATAATTATTAGCCAGTACCCGCGCCGCTGAAAATAACTCAATAATGCTATAAACACGCACCACCCCAGCCCGTGCAATGGCGGCATCAAAAACGCTATCGCCACCCACTAACGCGCCTGTGTGTGACATTGCCGCTTTACAACCCGCTTCATGTCTGCCTGATTTAATTAAAATCACAGGCTTTAAACGCGCCGCCGCTTTTAAACCGCTTAAAAACCGCCGCGCATCTCGAATCCCTTCCACATACATTAAAATGCCCGTGGTTTTGCTATCGGTTGCTAAGTAATCTAGCACTTCACCAAAATCAATGTCCGCCGCGCCGCCCATAGACACTACGGTTGAAAAACCAATATCTTGCGCTTTAGCCCAATCTAAAATTGCCGTACACACCGCGCCCGATTGCGACAATAACGCTAAGTTACCGTCTTTAATAGTACCGTCACCAAAAGTGGCGTTTAAGTTAGCACTAGGACGACTAATACCTAAACAATTAGGTCCGATTAAGCGAATACTATAACGATGAGCAATAGCGACTACTTCTTGTTGTAGCCGTGTACCTTCTTCACCTAATTCGCCAAAACCTGCGGTAATAATCACCACTGCTTGCACGCCTTTTTCGCCGCATTGACGTATTAACAAGGGTACTGAAGGCGCGGGAGTTGCAATAACCACTAAATCGATTTCTTCAGGAATAGCATTTAAATCAGCATAGGCTTTTAAACCCAATAAGCTGTCACGCTTATTATTAACAGGATATAAACCACCTGAAAAACCCGCTTCTTGCATATTATGCAGTAATTGATAACCGACACTGTCAGGGCGTTCAGACGCACCAATAATAGCAACGGTTTTTGGGGTAAAAAAATGATGTAAATAATGAGGACCCATAAGTATTTCCTGTGGTAGTTTTAGGCGTAATAAATAATATTACATAAAAGAGTAGTTGATAATTTAAAATAATAATACTAAATAATGATGAAAATTACAGAGTTTTCATAAATAATTAGTGATTAGGTAATGAATTGTAGGGGTGAATTATATTCGCCCTTTGTGCAACTTGTTATTAAGGGCAAATATGATTTGCCCCTATATTGATAAACCTTGTGTAATTTCAATTAATAAGTAACTGATTTTTAGAACTCTGTATCTGAGTTTTAAGCTTTTATTATAATTACCTAGCTTAGGTTTAAATCAGGATTTTAATATTCAATGAGTTACTGAAGATATTAGAATTGTAGTGGCAATTACATTCGCCCTTGTGCTATTAAGGGCAAATATGATTTACCCCTACATTGATAAACTCTGCTAATTTTGAAAAACTTGTAAGTTGTTACTTTTTACTTTTTACTTTTTATTTTGAAATAAAAAACCCCCTACCGAGGTAATCGATAGGGGGTTTTTATACAAGAAACATCAAAAAAGGCAATATCTTACTGCCAAGCGTTATTAATACACCATGTTTGCGAATCATCAAACGCGGTTGCCGCGCCATCATCACAAATTTTAGCACCTGTGTTATCCAAGGTTAAGGCACTATCGCTGCTGACAGGCGTTGCGACTAAGGTATAAGTGGAGGCAGTCAAATTATCGATACGCAAGTAATAAGTAGGTGTACCACCAGAAAGCGGCACAGTATCTGAAAAAATACCACTCGCCCCTAAGGTAGCATCTTGATAACCTTTATTAGGATCGCTTTGCTGCATTTTCCACTGTTCCAAAGCATTAGCTAAAGAAAACAACGCTCCTTTGGCATCAGCGCGTTTAGCATTATTAGTGTTTATTATGTATTTTGGATAAGCAATAGCTGACAAAATACCGATAATAGTCACAGTAATCATCAGTTCAATTAAGGTAAAGCCGCGAGTTTTAGTTTTCATAATCCAACATAATTAGTTTCTTTTGTTCATAGGCCTGTTCATAACGTTCAGAACTAGGGTCTAATTGATGCGCCTTGCGATAATAATGAAGCGCGTCTTGTTGACGATTGGTTTGTTCACAGGCTTTGGCTAACCAATAAGCCCAATAAGGATTATTTGAATCCGCTTTGTATTGCGCCAATGCGCCGATATAGGCTTTATTGGCATAAAGGCTCATATTTTGATAATCACCTAATTTACGATAACTCTTAGCTAAAGATATATTAGCCTGTACGTTATTCTCGTCTTTATTGACACGTCGCAAACCTTCATCAACGGCACGTTTTAAAAATACTTGGGCTTTTTCTGTTTCGCCTAACTCATTTAAATCTTCGGCAATTTTACGCAAAATCACGGTGTTATTGGGTCTTAACTGGTCGTAGTGTTCTAACATGTCCACTACCCCAAAAAGATAATCATAACCTTCATAACGTTCAGCAAATTTTTCATAACCATTGGCTAGTCGATAATCAATTTCTTTACGTTGCTCAGGAGAACGTAGTAATAACGTTGTTGTACCCCAAATAGCGATACTTGCTATAAATACCACGATTATATAAGGCAATAATAACGCTTTGGCGGCATCGCGCTCAGTTAAGTAATGATGCAGTGCGGTAAATGCTAATGCCCATGCCACTAATAATTCAGCAACTTCGGCTTCATTAAAACCAAATAGCTCTAGTTCAAAAAGCGCGGCGGCACTGAAGGCTAGCATCAATGAAAATGGCGGCTCTGCGGCGAGTTTGTGCTGACTTAGCCACATAGCGGGTTTGAAATTTAAACGTAGCACTATTGGAAAAATAACACCGTAAGCGAATAAGCCTAAAGCAATAGCATAAGTTAAAGCGGTTTTTGTCCAAACATCCACGGGCCCGGTTAATAAATTGTGGATATTGGTTTCATCTTGATAACTATTTTCATGAAAAAATTCGGGGCTATCAAAACCTAATAAGCGTTGTCCCCATGAGATTTCTTCCATAAACGCATAAAAACTCGCTAAGGCTAATAATAGAAAGAACCAGCGTTGTGAATGTTGTTTCAATGCAATTAAAGTAGAAAAAATACAGGTAGCCAAAAAACCATAGGTTTGTGTCCATTCGCCGTATAAATCTTCATAAGTGCCGATAACATAGGCGGATGGATAATACAAAGCGGCAAGCGCGTAAAAAGCGATTACCAGTAAAGTCATGCTAACTAGAAAAACATCTATTGAATTAAGCGAAACTTTCATCGTGTTATTTTAAGGCGAAGGCGGACAAGAAGGGGCATCATCAGAAAAGGTACACTGTTTGGTCATATCATCACATCTAAGCCAGCCCGAATCATTACTTTCCATAATTAAACGCTTACAACAGCTTGTTCTACCTGTGTTAGCAATACTCAATAAACGGCAATTTTTTGAGGGTGTGTTAGGTGCATAAGCACCTTTATCGGCTAACGTAAAATTTCCCCCAATGCTATTAATACGTCCATCTGGACGATAAATAGGATTAAAACCGCTGTCTACTACGGTGATATTCTTTGCTAAATCGTAATACTGGATGTCTTCTGAGGTATCTGAATTACGATTACCATCTTTATCATTATCGACAAATACTACTAAGGCGGTTGCAGTAGACCAAGAAGTAGCATTGGCGCGTTGCGAGTCAATGGGCGAAATGCCAGCATTAGCGATTCTCTTAATAGCTTCGCTGCGTGCTAATTGCAAAGCCCCTGTCATTGCATTAATTGAAGAACTCAAGCGAGCATTGCTAGAACTTAATGAAAAACTGGGCAGACCAATACTTAAAACGATACCCAAAATGACCAAAGTGACCATTAATTCAGTAAGGGTGAAACCATGTTGTGCTTTATGACAATATTTTTTCATAGTCGTAAATGAAAATTCCCACACACTGAGCTAGCATGTGGGAATTTAATCGGATAATCGAGATTATGACTCACCTAAGTAAAATAGCCAAATCTCGTGTTTGATAAAGCGGTACGCTCAATTTTGCTTATTTACTGATTTCGCGCCAGTTTATACGACCTTTGGGTGTGCTACCACTAATAGCGCCAGTAGCAGTTGATGATCTTGATGTTGCACCGCCACCTGAAGTATTGCCACCTGCGATAGTGCCACCAACCACGGCATTTGTAATTGTACCTGCAACGGTTAAGGGTGAATCTGGAGTAGAGGTGGTTGTTACACTTGTTAAAGTGACAGGATTAGTTACTGTAATTGGGTCATTAATAACACCGCCTGCAATTGTTCCACCACTAATCGTGCCGCCGCTGATAGTACCACCGCTACTAGTGCCACCAGTAATCGTGCCGTCACTTATTGTTACACCACTGATACTGCCGCCTGTAATAGTTGTGCCTGTAACAGTAATTGAGGGATTGCTAAGGGTTGCGTCAGTAATGGTAATGCCTGTAGTAACGCCACCTACAGTTGTACCCGGATTTGTTACTGTACCGCCTGTGACTGTTCCAGCAGTGATAGTCGCGCCTGTGCCGTCACCGATAACACCGCCACTCACTGTACCACCACTCAATGTAACACCTGTCACATCACCACTAGAAACTGTTTGACCAATAACAGAGCCACTACCATTAGTTCCAGTTGTTAAAATACCACCGCTAATAGTACCACCGCTAACATTACCGCCACTAATACCGCCGACAACCACAACATTGCCTGTTGAATCAATAGTCACTGCACTAGGTGAAGACACGTTCGCACCTGTTAATTTGATGTCACTCACAACCGCATTAACCACTGTTGCATCAAGAACTGTCGCGCCTGTGATAGCAGGTGGCGTGGCTATAATGTCTTTTGCACCTGTAGCAATACAGGCTTGAATGGCTTGCTGAATTTGCACATCGTTGTAAGCACTTTCTGTAACTAAAATATCTTTAGTGCTGGTAGTATCATTGGCTACTTTATCTTTATGCTCTAAAATCGCCGTTTTTAAGGCGCTATCACTACCGCCACTACAATTTTGGGTCACTACATTTTGAGTGAGTACGCGTTGTTTATGACCAGAATCACCGCATTTTTTACCTGCTTTATTGGAATCTATTTTTCTAGAATCGCTATCTTTAGCAGTACATTTTTTAAACTCTTTAGCCACACCACTATCATCTAAACTACTGTCAGAAACCACTACAGGGTCTTTAACACCATGATGTTTGTCATAATGACTGTCAGCATCTTTTAGTAGTTTATGAACGTTTTTGTCAGTATTTCTTCCTTTAGAATCGCCAAAATCTTTCATCTTGCCAGAATCATGACGCTGATGTACAGAATCGGTCTTGTTACTACTGTCATTGTTTTGACAGCCACGAATGTGATGCGTTTTGACTTTAATTTTATGCGTCCCACCACTACTGTCACGGACACTGTCATGGACACTGTCTTTCCCTCTACCGCAAACATCTGCGGGAATGTCAACAAGAGTAGCAAAAGCATAGTCTGCAACACCAATGGTAAGCAATCCAGCGATTGCCAGAGATAACATATTTTTTGTGTTCATCGTATTCACCTTAATTTGTTTATATTGCTAGGCATTGTAGCCATGCGTTCATGATTATTGGCGATGCAATTGCTTACCTTAAAAAACAAATTGCATTCGATACAATTGTGCCGTTAAGCATAGACTAATGATGTCCGCTATCTTTTTTGTGAATTTCTTTGCCCTTTTGGCTGTCATCTTTAGCTTTATTAGAGTCTTCTTTTGAATGAACTTTAGCCTTCTGTTCTTTAGAATCGTCTTTTTTATTGCGACCACTATCAGAGCTATCACCATTATTTAAACATTGGCTCACTGCCGCCGCGACAGCCGCATCATCAAGGGCATCATCGTTCACAATAATAGGTTCATAATACGATTGAATTTTATTAATCAATGCCGTCCGCGTCTCACCTTTACAACCTGAAATCGTATGTACTGGCTCTGGGCTAATAGAAGGTAAGTTATTCGTTGTGACTGATATTTTTTGATTAGTAGTAGGATTGACTACCACACTGGTAGTCTTTTTTATTTCGGTATTACATGAACCTAAGAAATCGCCACCGTGATTATCTCTATGCGCAGGCCATGCACTCATAGAAATATGAATGGTGTGCCTGTTACCTGGATTACCTTTGGGGACGTGACAAACAACGATTTTTTGTTTTGATTTATTGTTTTTAGAATCACCGACACCTCGACAACCACTATCGGTTGGTTTATCGCAAGTATTAAGCCGAACATCACTGTCATAATCGGGTTTTTTTCGACCTTGGCTATCCTCCTGCTTTGAATTGTAACCATTTTTATCGAAACCTTTTTGATTGTAGCCTTGACTGTCAAAACCTTTTCGGTCGTAACCTTGCGCATTGTAGGCAAGAGCGTCAGTGGCAACACTTGCACTGAGCAAGCTACCAATGAGTAAGGTCAACAAGTGTTTTTTTGTATTCATGGTATTCACCTTTGCGATTGGATTGTAAAGTCGAGATGTGTTTGCGAAATTAAGATTCACTTCATTCCTAATAATAATCTACTGATAACCGTTTGAGCAGTCGACGGCATATTTAGATTCAATTTTGCGTTGCGTTCCTGATGAAGTATCGATTGCGGTTGTTTCTATTGTGTAAATTTCACCCGTACAATTAGTGGTGCGGTTATTATCCCACGCGTCACAGCCAGGAGAGTCTGGACTATCAGTGCCATGTATACAACGCAACACCTCACCACCTGGCGTAAAACAATAGGTTTCAGTCACTTTTGAAGTGACATTGGGAATATTTAACGGTAATGGAGTAGGATTATCAAATGCTGTCATTTGTAGTTTGCTACACAGAGTAGGTGCGACAACACGTTGGCTATCAATATAGGATTCAGCAAAAGATAACACCTTATCTACATTGGCAAGTGCTTGATTTTGTTGTTGTGTATTACCCGCCATCATTAATTGCTGTTTATTTTGCTGAATCATACTCACGCCCACTAGTGTTAATAGCAACAACATAACCAAAGTGAATGCTAAAACAGCCCCCCTTTGTTTGACTAATACCAAAGACTTCATAGCCTCTCCTTTTCCCTTGGGTTTGTGCTTAATTACGAAAAGCGACTGTCGTAGAGAACACGCGATAAATCCGTTTATCATCAGCAGTATAAGTATCATTCTCTATGCTGTAAGTAGCATTATTTTTAAGCAAATTATCCTCTTCACTACGCAATACCACAAACACTTTTACCGAAACCACCCGATGCCAATCTTCATCATTAATCCCGCTAGCATCAACATAATAATCAGCCGCGCCATCACCCGAAGTAGGCGGTGTATGCACATTATCAATGTAATCGACACCATATTTCACGACGAGTTTCGTAACATTAGAAATAAGAGGTAATCCGTTAGGAACTGAACAATTACTTGGTGCGACACAAGAAACGCTTCCTGAGGCGGGATCGACTACATCTCTTCTCGCTCTGCAATAGAGGGTGGGTACATTATTTGCGTCTTGCTCTACATAAAAATAAATGCTGACGACATGACTGCTGGTAGTAGGGTCTTCCCCCGCTACTAATTGAATATCTTGGGTACAAGGCGAACCACTGTTCGCGCCTACTACAATACCTGGATCAGCTAAATCTTGTGCATCATTTAATTGGTATCTAATGACAAACACATCGCCCACGCCGCCATGAATTATTTCACCTCTTCCTAAATTAATTGGCGGATTAGAACCCAGCATATTCATATAATCAGTCCCACCGATAAATAAATCATTATTGGATACTTCTAATAAATTGCGTAAATAGCCCGCACGTCGTAATTCTTTGCTCATCATTTCTAAAGCATAGCGACCATCTTCTACCATATAACTCAATGAGCGTTGCGCTTGGTTACTTTTTTGTGATTGTATAAACAGCTCACTAATACCTGCAAGCAAAGACAAACCCAGTAATAAACTAATCATTAATTCAATTAGCGTAACACCTTGTTGTTTATTCATTAGCATGTAACCTCAAAGCAATAAGTCATGATTTTGCTGATACGTCCAAAAAAATTGATTTATAAGACAAGATGCTAGGGTAATTTTGGCGTAACCTCAAAACGGTAAGTCATATCCGATGACAAAGCACTATTTTCACGCGTATTCACTCTTGCCCATATAGTCGTCAAACAAAGACTCGCTCCTGTTCCCGTGCAAGGCGCAAGACCCACATTACTGCTACGTTGAATGTCGACAATTTTTGCATCATAACCCGTAGGAGCAGGTAACACTTTTAAAGCACTGTCTTGCCAATACTTTAAATCAGTCGCCGCCATCTGCGTGGTATCGCAATATTCATCCATACCCGTACAATCTTTAGCCAAACTAATATCGGGCATATCGTTCAAAACTGGATTACCACTGGCATCGGTCATAGGAACGCCACTGCCATCTTTTTGAACCCCTGCCCAATAAACACCATTGGCTCTTATCCTATCGCCCATCTCATAGGCAAGCAAACTGGCTTGGCTGTAAAAATAGGCATCTTGACTATCTTTTAAAGCGCGACCTTGCAGGGCGGCAAGACCTAACAAACCTACTGCTAAAATCACCATAGAAACTAATACTTCAACCAAGGTGAAACCGCGTTCACGGCGTAAAGCACTTTCTAACACCATCTATTTAAGCCTCAACGATAGAAAGAACCTAACAACTAGTCCCAGCGTAGAATGAATTACCCTACAACACAAGGAATAATTACCCATCATAATGTAATTTGCTAACACTACTGCCTTTTGCATATCAATTTATCGATATAACATTTAAGGCTGTTTAGCTTTTTCGTCATCTTCAGATTTAGAAATAATAGCTGAATAACAACCTTCTAAGCTTTCAGCATAATTTTTCATTGCCTCAGCCAATACTTGTTCTGAGCTGAAATCAGTCACTAATTGTTTACGCGCATTTTCTAAGGCTTGTTTTGGGTCTGCGGTTTTTGTGGTCACTAATTCTTTTGCATAATTGCGATAAGCAATCATTTTTGTATAGTTACGATAAGCGGTTAATCGCGCAGGATCAAAAGCAAATACCCCCGGCATTTTCGATGCACTAGTATCTACCACACAGTTTGTTAATTCCTCTACGGGGATTTGATAATCTTTTACGCCTTGTTCTTTTTGGAGTTGCTGTTCTTTTTGCATTTGCGCCAATACCGCTTCTTGATATTGATTTTTATCAGCACAAGCGGTTAATAATAAAGCTGAAAGAATGACGACTACTTGTTTTTTCATAAATAATTTGTAATTGAGTTATTGGTAAATGATAGCGAAAAAAGTTCACAGAGCTGTTTAATTTTAATTATTGACTGAAGTTACGCTCGATTCAAAAAATCAAATACTCTTTTTATTAATTCTTTGCGTAACTTGAGTTATTGAATATCGTGCATAGCTTGTGCTATCCATTGTTCAGCTTCAGCATTAATATCATTGGTTTTACGTCCTGTGGTAATAATAGCCTCGCCTATTTTTACTTTAATAGTTCCGGGATATTTTAAAAAACTATAACGCGGCCAATAAGTACCTGCATTATGTGCAATAGGTATTATAGGATAGCCCGATTTCTGCGCTAATAATGCGCCACCTGCATTAAATTTTTTAAATTGATGCGGCGCGGTGCGAGTTCCTTCAGGAAAAATTACAATCCATAAACCTTCATTTAAATACTGCGTGCCTTTATTTAAAATAATGCGTAGTGCGGCATGTTGACTTTCACGGTCAATGGCGATGGGTTTTAATAATCGCGCCGCCCAACCCCAAAAGGGTATCCATAATAAGGATTCTTTTAAAACAATGGTATGAACAGGCAGTATTTTTCTAAATGCCAAGGTTTCCCACGCTGATTGGTGCTTACTTAATATAATAGCGGTTTTAACGCTTTTAAGATTTTCTAGCCCTTCCACTTCATAATGCAGACCACAAAATACCCGTGCCATCCACATAACAAAACCAATCCATAAATTAGCTAAAGCATAACGTTGTTTAAAAGGCAAAAAGGCGACTAATAAAATAAGCAAACACATAATAATAGTCGATAGTATTAAACCGACAAAAAACGCGCTAGAACCTAAATATAAACGGAATTTATTACCGTGAAATGAGGAATTGACTTGCATCATAAAGATTATTAAAAACTAAAGCAGAAAGAGTAGGATTTTGGGCTAAGGTTTCTTCACCTTTACCTGTTTTAACTAAAATGGGTTGCGCCTGCGCCGCTATTGCCGCTTGCATATCACGCAAAGAATCACCGATAAATACGGTTTGGGTTAAATCAATACTGTGTTCATTCGCGCATTGTAATAATAACCCCGCTTTCGGTTTGCGACAGTTGCAAGTGCTATCTGAGCCATGAGGACAATAATAAATCGCATCGATTTTACCACCTTTATTTAAAACCGCTTGGCACATTTTATAGTGAATTGCGGTTAGAGTTTCTTCATCAAATAACCCCCTAGCTAATCCTGATTGATTAGTAATAACGGCTATTTTAAAACCGTGCTTAGTTAATAAAGCAATCGCTTCTAAGCTATTCTCAATAGGTATCCATTCATCGGGGGATTTAATAAAGTCGTCAGAATCTTCATTAATGACCCCATCTCTATCTAATAAAATATAATCAGTCATTTTTTTATGTTAATAAACTTTAATTTCAATTAATAATTAGCACAAATCAAACGAACCAAATGGACTAATAAATTTTTTCATTGCTTCGTCTTTACTACCAAAAACTGTAATCAATTGATTACAGATAACCTCATCATATTTTTTGTAACATTCCATTGCAATATTAAATTGTTTTATCAATTGCATTTGCACATTAATTAATTTTACAGGTTGTTCTGGTATAATAACGTATTTTATATATTCTTCATTTACTCTGTTAATAAAAGTAGAATACCCTTCTTCGAGATTAGGTGGTAAACGATGTTGATTTTTATTCCGATAGTTTTTTGTTGTATCAATAAATTCATCGTTGTTTATTTGATTAAAGTAACTTATAAATTTATTGTAACCTCCCCAATTTTTTGACATTCGTTGCATTATTTTAAAGTCTATATTTTTGTCTTCTGGTAATTTTGTTTCATCCCAGTCATTATTAGTCAACAAATTTGCTTGATGTGAAAGATGACTGAGAAAATATATAAATCTTGACCTCAAAACAAAAGGCAACTCAATTGCGCTATCTGTAATGGGTTTAACAAACTCCAACAATAATAAATGTTTCTCTTCTGATATAGGGTAATCTTTTAACGTTTTATCCCACGCCGATATTTGAGCTAATCTATAATATAAGCGGTTTATTTCATTGGCTATAGGTTGATGAGATATTTTAAGAAATAAATAGTAATTATATAATTCAAACGACATATTTGACCATGGATAAACCTCAGAATATGGTGCAAATATTGGTTTTATTTCTCCAGTGGAAAAATGATACCTATACTTTTCATAAGCTGTTTTAAATAATTGATCTTCATAATCTAAATTCCAATAATCCATAATTATAGTTTTAAAATAAATTGTGTTTCACCAATAATAAATTACGACTGGCAGTCCTTAAAGGACTGCCAGTCGT
>JBAQSX010000081.1:0-39575 GCA_049296695.1 Methylococcaceae bacterium
GCAAATAATAATTTGCCCCTACCATTTAACGATTTCGTAGGGGGTTGTATTATTTGCCCTTAATTATTTGCTTCAATTAGTTATCTAATAACGCCTTTAAACGTTTTTCATCTAATTCTTTTTCCCATTTCGCCGCAACAATCGTGGCGACACCATTACCAATTAAATTAGTTAAAGCCCGTGCTTCTGACATAAACCTATCAATCCCTAATATTAATGCTAAACCCGCTACAGGAATACTAGGCACGGCCGATAATGTTGCCGCTAAGGTAATAAAACCACTGCCTGTCACCCCCGCCGCGCCTTTAGAGGTTAATAATAACACTGTAAATAAAGTGATTTCTTCGCTCATACTCAAAGGGGTATTAGTGGCTTGCGCCACAAAAATCGCCGCCATTGATAAATAAATTGACGTGCCATCTAAATTAAAGGAATAACCCGTAGGAATAATCAAACCGACTACTGATTTATTACAACCTAAGGTTTCTAATTTACTCATAATGCGCGGCAATACTGATTCAGATGACGATGTCCCTAAGACAATAAATAGCTCTTCTTTAATGTATTTAATAAATGCAAAAATACTAAAACCTGCCAATTTGGCAATAAAACCCAATACCCCAAAAATAAATAATAAACAGGTCAAATAAAAACACGCCATAAAACTGGCTAAAGGAATTAATGCCGCAACCCCGTATTTGCCAATCGTAAATGCCATTGCGCCAAATGCACCAATAGGCGCGAGTTTCATTACCGTTTCCACAATACCAAATAATATATAAGAGAGTTTATTAATTAAGCTAATGACTTCTGCACCTGTATTTTTCATAGACACTAATGAAAAGCCAAATAATAAAGAAAATAATAACACTTGTAATATATCGCCTTTGGCAAAAGCATCGACTGCACTATTGGGAATGATATTGAGTAAAAATTCGCTGATATGTTGTTGTTTTGCGGCTTCAGTGTAGGTCGCTAAGCTTTTACTATCTAAACTATTCACATCGATATTCATACCCACTCCCGGTTGAATAATGTGAATAACCAATAAACCAATGATTAAAGCTAAGGTACTGACTACTTCAAAATATAATAAGGCTTTAATACCTACGCGCCCGATTTTTTCCATATTCTGCATATTAGCAATGCCAGTGACTACGGTGCAGAAAATAATAGGAGCGATTAGCATTTTAATGAGCTTAATAAAACCATCACCTAAAGGTTTCATTTCTGAGGCTATATTAGGATAATAATGCCCTAAGATAATGCCTATTATTATGGCAGTTAATACTTGTAAATAGAGATGTTGGCTGAGCTTTTTAAGTGTCGTTGTTGACATAATCAGTGTTTTTATTTAAGTGAATTTAATGAGGAAAATCAATTTTATTTATTGTCAAAATCAGAATTGATGAGATTTTAGGATGAATACGATATTTACATCTTGCTAATTGTTTAATCTTGAAAATTCTGATGCTGACAATAAGGCTTAAATCCTTACAAACAATGATTGATTTTTCAGTTTATATTATATTTTTCTTATATTAGTAAACGCTAAGTTATTATTAGTTTTTTTTGACAAATAACCTGTTTAAATGCTATTTTCCGAGCGTTTTTAACGGTCTTTATTTTTTATAAAACTATTCAAGCATAAATAATGCCGTTATTGATTATTAAGCCAGATTTTATTTCAGCAGTAATCACTTAAAGGAGGTTTTTTTATATTATTACTATTTTAAAAAATGACGCGTCGTAAATTTTATCGTTACATTGCAAACAATACATGGCTAATAGAATTAAAGACGCATCACACAATAAATAATTTATCATTTTACAAATTGAGAGTTAGGTTATGAACGCGATTTTTGAACACCCTGTAAAACGATTAACGCATGTCACCGCCGCTTTGGCAATGGTCATTATTCCTTTCATTTCTGTGCCAGCAACGGCTAATACGGCAGTGCATTATGTGGAGCAAGGTAAAAAATGGACGGCTAAAGAGCGCGATAGTTTTTATAGCCAAGATCAAGGCTCACAAGTAATTCCCTTGGCATGGATTCAAGCTTTAAAACAAGCCAATGGTAGTCCATTTTTAGCAGATAGCTTGAGCCGTTATGGTTATTTGCCCAATCCTGCTAGTCCTACAGCGGGCTTGCCTGTGGGTTTTACCACTAATCAACAACATTTAGGTATGACTTGCGCGGCGTGTCACGTTCGTGAAATTGAAGTCAGCGGCATTCCTTATCGCATTGATGGTGGCCCTGCGATTAGTGATTTTCAAAGCTTTGCTACTGATTTAGATACAGCTGTGGCAACGGTGTTAAATAATCCACAAGCCTTTGATAATTTTGCTCATTCAGTGTTAGGTAAAACTGCAAGTGCGGATAAACAAGCGCAATTACATAAAGAAGTTGAAGCGTGGTATTTACCTTATCACACCATTATGGACAGAGCCTTGCCTAAAGACGCGCCTTGGGGTCCTGCGCGTTTAGATGCGGTGGGTATGATTTTTAACCGTTTAACAGGTTTGGATATAGGCACAAGCCCTGATCATATTATTGCCGACAATATTCATTTAGCCGACGCGCCTGTGCGTTATCCGTTCTTATGGAATGCGTCTATTCAAGACAAAACCCAATGGCCGGGTTTTTCAGATAATGGCAATAGCTTATTGGCGTTAGCGCGTAATTTTGGCGAAGTCGTGGGCGTATTTAACCATTTTTATCCACAAAAAGATGATTGGCGCATTTTAGGCGTGGATTATCTGCACACCAATTCAGCTAACTTTTCAGGACTTAAAAAATTAGAAGACTCGATTAAAAAAATCAGTCCGCCACAATGGCCTTGGAAAGAAGGTATTTGGAAAGTTGACCCCGCTTTAGCTGAGCAAGGCAAAGCCATTTATGAAAGTAAAACCAAAACCGAAGACGGCGGTTGCATCACTTGTCATGGCATTAGCAAAGGTTCACCGCGTTCATTTACCCACGAAACGTGGGCAACACCATTATGTAATGTCGGCACTGATACCCGCGAATATTCAATTGTTGGTTGGACGGTTAATTCTGGGGTATTAGCAGGTGCGCAAATCCCGTTTTTAGACAAACCCCTGCAAGCTGAAAATGAAGCGGCCTTTAATGTATTAACGACTGCGGTATTGGGTTCATTATTACAACATGAATTCAAATTAACCATGGCTCTGGAATCATTTGCTAAAAAAGAAGCGGGACATTTATTAGGTGAAAAAGGGGCTGATAAATTAAAAGCCTCAGCGGATAAAATCAAAGAATTACAGGCTAAATTAATTAATGCCGATAATATTGATTTAAAAGGCGCGTTCCATTCATTAAATCCCGCTTGGAAAAGTAATAATGTCGGTGATAGTAATTGCAAAACCGATTTCACCGCAAAAACCCCCGCTATTGCTTATGAATCACGCGTCTTACAAGGTATTTGGGCAACCGCGCCTTATTTACATAATGGCTCAGTTCCTAGTTTAAGCGCGTTATTAACCCCTGTTGCGCAAAGACCCACATCCTTTAAAATAGGCCCTAATTATGATCCTGCCACTATTGGTTTAGCCACTGAACAAACTAAGTTTGATTATGTCTTAAAAACCACTGATTGCAGTGATTTAGGTTCGGGTAATAGCCGTTGTGGACATGAATATGGTACACAATTAAGTGCTGAAGAGAAAAAAGCTTTATTGGAATATTTGAAGACTTTGTAATTAATTAAGGTTATGCAAGAATAATAAATTGTAGGGGCAAAATATTTTTTGCCCTTTGACAACAAACAAGGGCAAAAGATATTTTGCCCCTACGTTTATAATATCTGTGTAACATCAGTAAGGGCAGTTTTAAACTGCCCTTATATTCCTTCATAATAGATAACGTCCCGTCGCGGTTTCTAAAGCAATTCGCGCTTCTATTAAATGCAGTTGCAAGCTTAATATGTCAACCTGCTTATCACTCACTGCATTCCAAGCAGAATAATAAGCGATATTATCAATTTGTTCTTGCTCACTGGCTTTATCGTAGGCTTTTAATAAGGCTTCTAAACTCAATAAAGCCTTATGCGCATTTTTTAATTCAGTATTAACTGCTTCAATAGTGACTAATAATTCAGCAATATCGGCTTTGCTTTGAAAATCCCGATTATGATATTCATCAAAAACCATTTGCCGCGAGGCGGTGGCTAAAGCAATCGCGCCTTGATTTTGGTCAAACACAGGCAACGATAAACTCACCCCCGCGCCCATGGTATAATAATCACTATTATTTTTACTATGGGTAATACCAATACTAATTTTAGGAAACTGTTGTAATACCGCACTTTGTAATTGTGCTTCTTGCGCTTGATAACTTTGTTTTAACGCCAATAAATCTAAACGTTGCTCGGCTAAGTTTTTAGTTAATTGCTGATAATTAGCCACGTTTACAGAATCGGGTAATAATTGCGCTTGAATACTTATTAATTCTTGAGGCTGTAAACCCAAAGCACGATTAAAACGTTGTTGTTGAATCTCCTTTTGTTGTATTACCGCTTGCAAACGACTTTCTAAACTGGTTTGCGCGGTTAATACTGACATGCTTTCTAATTCAGTCACCAAGCCCAGAGCTTGCGCCTGTTTTAATTGTGCATTATTGGTATCTAAACGTTTTAAATTTGCTCCTAATAAAGCTTGTTGCTGATTATAGACTTGTAATTGATAACATGCCGATTTTGCCGCTTGCGCTATTTGCCATTCTTGCCATGCAATTTGTAAATTAATGGCTTGATAATCGGCTTTTGCCGCTGAAATTTTATTATCTTGGGTTAATAAAGCCGTTATTTCCCAATTTAAACTTAGGCCATAACCCGCTACTTTACCTTTATCTAAACCACCCGTAGTATCAAGAAAATTATAAGCAATACTGGGATTGGGTAATAACCCAGCTTGTAATAATTGCGCCCCTGCAATACTTTGTTTATTACGCGCAAGCTGTAATTCTGAATTTTTTAATACGGCAATTATTGCCGCCTCATCGGGTGAAACACCATCGTTTAAATTAAAATCTATTGTTTTTAATAGCGGATGTTTTAATTGTTTGACTTGAATAGTTAATTGCTCAGAAACGGAATTTTTGCTTTGCTCTGTATTTAATGGTTTAGCTTGATAAGTAGCACAGGCAGTTAATAAAAACGTTAATAATAAAGAAAATTTTGTTATGCGCTTAAATGACATAAAATCCTCAAGGAGAGATTACTATCAATAATAAAACATATTGTAGATGATAATAAAAGTTGACAAGCCGTTATTTGATGATTCAAATTAAAAGGAAGCAATTATGCGAATATCAGTCACGACAAACAACAAATTACGCCTTATCGACAAGGCAACCCATCGATGATGTTAGCTAGTGAGCGGCGATTTTACGACTATAATAAACATCCTTAACTCTTTTACACTCAGGTTATGCTTATGAAACAATTTATACATGTAGGTTGCGGCTCAAAACGTAAGGCTCAAACAACAGTGGGTTTTAATACCCCAGAGTGGACAGAAATTCGTTTTGATATTGATGCCTCAGTCGCGCCAGATGTGTTGGGGTCGATGACTGATATGAGTGCTGTCGCAGACGAATCGATGGACGCGCTATTTTCTAGTCATAATATTGAACATCTTTATCCGCATGAAGTCCCACTCGCGCTAAAAGAATTCTTACGCGTGTTAAAGCCTGACGGTTTTGCGGTCATTACTTGTCCTGATTTGCAATCGGTCTGCGCTTTAGTGGCTGACAACAAGTTGACGCAACCTGCGTATCAATCCCCCGCTGGACCTATTAGTCCTTTGGATATTTTGTACGGGCATCGCGCTTCCATGCAACGGGGCAATTTATATATGGCGCATCGTTGTGGTTTTACCAAAGATGTCTTACTGGCAACACTGCAACAAGCAGGTTTTGCCTCAGTGGGTACGTTGGCAAGACCTAAAGTCTTTGATTTATGGGCATTTGCAAGTAAACAAACTCTCAATCAAGAGCAGTTGACCCAACTAGTGCGTAGCCACGGCATCATCTAAACCTTCTTTTAAATCCAATCTAGCTGGACTTTGTGTTGCGTTCTTATTTATTGACTATTGTTTTATTGTTGTCGTCTGCTACGGCTTTAAGTGCCTCACCAGACGAGCAACACCTTGAGTTTTTACGCGCTGAAAAACTACTCGCCCAAGGCAATGACAGTGCTTTTTTAAGTCTTAGTGAGTCTTTAAGCGATTATCCGCTTTATCCGATTTTGCATTATCGCTGGCTCAGAAAACGGCTAGCTGATAGTGCGCAAGTGCAAGCGTTTTTAAATCGTTACGCAAACAGCTATTACGGTGAATTATTGCGTCTTGATTTGCAACGCTATTTATTCAGTCAATCCCGTTGGCAAGACTTTATTCAACATTATCATGTTGACGATGGTGTGGCTTTTGGTTGTCAGTTTTACTGGGCGCATTATCAATCAGGTAACGCGCCAGTGGCTTTAACTGAAGCTAAACGTTTATGGCTCACAGGTGATGAACTACCCAAAGCCTGTCAGCCTTTATTGTCGGCATGGCTCAAATCACCCTTGGCTACTTCAAATTTGATTTGGCAACGCTTTGAAAGCGCACTTAAAAAAGATCATTTGAGCTTAGCCTTATCATTACAACCGTTATTGAGTCCTATTGAACAAAGTAATGCGGCTTTGTGGCTTTCAGTGCAGAAAAAACCTGCTTTAGTGGCAAGCGATTCTTTTGCAAGTAGTAGTGAGCCGCATATTGGGCGTTTATTTGCCCACGGGGTAGAACGACTGGCGCGTAGTCAATTGCATCAAGCGATTAGTTTATGGGATGCTAAAAAAACCGCGTTTACTATTGATAATGTCACTACGCAAGCCTTAGAGCGTAAACTCGCATTAGCCTTAGCGCGGCAACGTGATTCACAAGCTTATGCGCGATTAGATGCTTTGACAACAACTGATGCAGAAACGCGTGAATGGCAATTACGCGCCGCTTTGTTAGAACAGAATTGGCGGCATGTCGCGCATGTGTTATCGAATTTGAGCGAAGATGAGTTAGCGCAACCGCGTCTGCAATACTGGCAAGCGCGAACCATGGCTTTGGCAGGAAATAGATTACAGTCCCAACAAGTCTATGAGCAACTGGCTCAAAATCGTAGTCTTTATGGTTTTTTAGCCGCTGAAAAATTGGGCAAACCTTATAATTTAAATAATAAGGTAGTGGCTGTTGATAATGATGGCTTAGATAAATTACTTGCTGAAACTGATTTTAAAATGATTGCCCAATTGCGCTTTTTAAATCGGATAACCGAAGCTAAACAACAATGGTGGTTTGCGGTTAAGCGTCTCAATAAAGAACAACAATTATTAGCCGCTAAACTTGCCGAAAGCTGGCAATGGCAACAAGTGGCGATTTTAACTTTAGTGAAAGCTGATTATTGGGATGATTTAAACCTACGTTTTCCTGTGCAGCATTTATCAGCGGTGCAAACCAACGCCCAAGCGCAACAACTCAATCCTGCTTTGGTGTTCGCGCTAATTCGTCAAGAAAGTATGCTTGATGAAAAAGCCCAGTCACCTGTCGGTGCAAGAGGTTTAATGCAGTTAATGCCTAAAACTGCCCAAGGTATTGCAAATCAACTCAACGAGCCTTGGCAAACCGCCGCGCAATTGTTTAATCCCGAAGTCAATATTAAATACGGAGCGTTTTACTATAAACAACTATTGCGTAGTTTTGGTGGTAATTTAGCTTTAGCCACTGCCGCTTATAATGCAGGGCCTAGTCGGGTAGCACAATGGTTGCCTAGTGCTAGCACTATGCCTAGCGATAGTTGGATAGAAACCATTCCCTTTAAAGAAACTCGCCAATATGTATTTGCTGTGCTTTCTTATGCCATTATTTATCAACAACGCTTAAGTAGCGAACCCTTAACATTAAGCTCTTTATTACCTGATTTATTACCCGCTAAAAATTAAGCTGATTCTTTATTTGATACTATTTAATTAGGCAGATAATAAAAAACAGAGAACGATATACAGAGCGTTTATATTTAATTGACTGTAGGGACTGACTTTATATCTGTCCTTTATTATTGTGAAAAAGCCGAAGCTGATAAATCAGCTTCGGCTTTTTTTATATGAGGGGGATTAGTTTTTGCTTTTATCAACGATTTGATTCGCTTTAATCCAAGGCATCATCGAACGTAATTGACCACCCACTACTTCAATAGGATGCTCAGCATTTAAACGACGACGCGCCGTCATTTCAGGATAATTAGTCAAACCTTCTAAAATAAAGCGTTTAGCATATTCACCGTTTTGAATATTTTTCAACGCGTCACGCATGGCTTGACGGCTTTCGTCATTAATAACTTTAGGGCCTGTGACATATTCGCCGTATTCTGCATTATTAGAAATCGAGTAATTCATGTTGGCAATACCGCCTTCATACATTAAATCCACGATTAATTTTAATTCATGCAAGCATTCAAAATAGGCCATTTCCGCAGGATAACCCGCTTCAACTAAAGTTTCAAAACCCGCTTTTACTAATTCAACCGCGCCGCCACATAATACTGCTTGTTCGCCGAATAAATCCGTTTCAGCTTCGTCACGGAAAGTAGTTTCAATAATACCACTGCGACCGCCGCCAATTGCTGAAGCGTAAGATAAACAAATTTCTTTAGCTACACCTGAGGCGTTTTGATGTACCGCGATTAAGTCAGGAATACCGCCGCCACGAACAAATTCAGAGCGTACGGTGTGACCGGGAGCTTTAGGCGCAATCATAATCACGTCTAAATCAGCGCGTGGCACCACTTGGTTATATAAAATTGAAAAGCCGTGAGCAAACGCTAAAGCCGCGCCTTGTTTGATGTTAGGCAGAATTTCATCGTTATACAGGGCTTTTTGAAATTCGTCTGGGGTTAAAATCATCACGATGTCAGCACTCGCAACCGCTTCAGCCACTGGTTTTACCGTTAAACCGTGCGCCTCAGCTTTAGCGACAGTTGCTGAACCCGTACGCAAACCGACCACTACGTCAACGCCTGACTCTTTTAAATTTAAAGCATGTGCATGACCTTGTGAGCCATAACCGATAATCGCTACTTTTTTAGCGCGAATAATTGAAAGGTCAGCGTCTTTATCGTAATAAACTTGCATTGTTGTTTTCCTGTTTTTAGTGTGTGTAAAGTAAATTATTCTGTTGTATAAGGCTCAAATCTGCGACTGTCGTAATGAAAAGTCATAAAATCCATATCATTATCAATAATACCCAAAACAATATCTAAAGGCTCTCTAAAATGAAGACTACAACATTCTTTTGAATCAAAAAATACGGGTGGATTTAAAACATCTACAACAATAGCTGGTTGATTCTTAAATGGAAATCTTTTATTTCTTAAACCTTTTTTCCATTTTACGACTTGCCCTTTTTCAAAACTATGTGTTATTAAAAAAGAAGTATTCAACTGCTCTAACTGAGTAACATCATTATCTGAATATTCTCTGTCAATTTCTTCTTCATTATCATCGTCATTAGAATTTTTAGGAGATAAGTTTTTTGTTTCTTCTAAAATTGCTAAAAAAGATGTTTGAAGTTTTTTGACTTCTTCTAATGCTTTTAAAAGCTCATTTTCTTCTAATGACATACTGCCACCTTTTTGTGCTTATCATAATTAGAATAAAGCAAATTAGGATTTTGCTTCGTTTCAAATTTACCTTTTTTAGATAAAGGTAATAAATATTTGTTTAATCGGTCTCTATCTGTATAATTAATTTCATGAGTTTTTACTTCATGAATTTTATTATAAATTCTACGATTCAATTCTTGTACTTCACAAATAGAAGCTTCATCTTTAATCGCTGATGATTTTAAAATATTAATATTTTTTATATCTAAGCCAGCAACTGAAACATGATGATTACCAATCCTATCGTTTTCTATTAATACAGATAACTCTTTATAAAAGTAATCTTCTTTGTTTAAAACAATAATACGGGCTAAATTCAACAAGTCATCTTCATTTAAAACTTGTTCGATTTTGTCCATAATTAAATTGATAGCTAACTTTTTTCTTTTTGGTAGCCAAGCATCGGCGCAGACAACAATATCCCATTCGCCTTTGTTAGAAACTAATTCTATACAGGCAAATAAATCAAAATGACCTTGTTCATTAACAAGTTCATTACAGACCTGATGTATTTTATTTAAAAACGTATTCATAGTATTACCCTTAATAAGGTTCTTATTGCGTTAATAAAATCAATGGCATCATCTTTGTTGTTAAGAGAAGTTTTATAGCGCATTTCTACATTCCACGCACTTTGTACAGTAGACCATTCGCGACGATATTTCTTTTTAATTAACCCATACAAATTACAAAGTTCCGCTAAGCCTTTCAAGTCATGAATTTTCCAGTGATTTAAGCTATAGCTTTTAAACTCGTCTTTAGTTTCAGGAAAATCTGCGCGATTTGCGTCTTTACATAATCTAATTTTAAATGCAATTTCTAAACAATAACCGCATAGATAAACGGCACTATCAAAACGATTCCCTTTTATTAACCATTTAGCATCAGCAAGTTTTCTTGCGATTATTGCTCTTAAATCAGAAATTAAAATCATGCGCTATTATGAATGAATGCTATAAATGCAATCCATTTTCACCGCGTGAAATACCCGTAGGTCCTGAACGTACTACTTCAATAATAGTATTAGCATCAATAGTTGCAATAAAAGCATCGAGTTTTTCTGATGTGCCTGTGATTTCGATAATATACGAGCTGGGGGTAACGTCAATAATTCGCCCCCTGAATATATCGGCAATACTACGAATTTCAGCGCGATTATTATCAGCGGTTTTTAATTTAACTAGCATTAACTCGCGTTCAATATGCGGTGATTCGACTAAATCAATCAGTTTTACCACATCAATTAATTTATTTAATTGTTTGGTAATTTGCTCAATCACATTTTCACTACCGCGAGTCACTAAAGTCATACGCGATAAACTAGGGTCTTCAGTCGCGGCAACGGTTAATGATTCAATATTATAACCCCGCGCTGAAAATAAACCCGCCACACGAGATAATGCTCCTGATTCATTTTCCATGAGTATTGAAATAATATGTCGCATTACGCTAACTCCCTGTCAGTTTCAGTACCCGTGGCAACACGCAGTTTCATATCATTATGCGCTTTACCCGCTTCAATCATTGGATAAACATTTTCAGTTCTATCGGTAATAATATCTAAAAATACCGTTCTGTCTTTTAAAGCAAAAGCTTGTTCTAACGCGCCGCGCACTTGCTCGGGTTTATCAATACGAATCCCAACGTGACCATAAGCCTCGGCTAATTGCACAAATTCTGGAATGGTATCCATATAAGAATGTGAATAACGGCTTTCATAAGAAAACTCCTGCCATTGCCGCACCATACCCATATAACGATTATTTAAGTTAATAATTTTAATTGGGGTTTTATATTGCAAGGCAGTGGATAATTCTTGAATACACATTTGAATACTCGCCTCACCCGTGACGCACGCGACATTCGCTTCTGGAAAAGCTAATTTAACGCCAATAGCGGCAGGTAATCCAAAACCCATTGTGCCTAAACCACCTGAATTAATCCAACGACGCGGTTTATTAAATTTATAATACTGCGCCGCCCACATTTGATGTTGCCCAACATCTGAAGTGATGTATGCATCGCCATTAGTCACTTCCCATAATTGTTCAATCACATATTGGGGTTTAATTAATAAACTCTCGCGGTCGTATTCTAAACATTGCACACTGCGCCACTGGTCAATTTGTTGCCACCAGCTTTCTAAGGCTTTTTTATGCTCGATTTTGCCTTTTTCTTTAATTTGCGAAATCATTTGTTTTAATACTGATTTCACTTCCCCGACAATGGGAATATCCACGCGCACGGTTTTTGAAATGGACGCGGGGTCAATATCAATATGAATAATTTTAGCGTAAGGACAAAACTGGTCTAATTTACCCGTAACGCGGTCATCAAATCGCGCACCAATGGCAATAATAACATCACTGTCGTGCATTGCCATATTCGCTTCATAAGTACCGTGCATTCCCAACATGCCTACAAATTGTTTATCAGTAGAAGGATATGAACCCAATCCCATTAAGGTATTAGTAATCGGATAGCCTAATAATTGGGTAAATTCAATTAATTCATCACTGCCTTCACCTAATACAACACCGCCGCCTGAATAAATAATTGGTTTTCTCGCCCCTAATAATAATTCGACCGCTTTTTTAATTTGTCCTTTATGTCCTGTAACTACAGGATTATAAGAGCGCATAGATACTTTTTTAGGGTATTTATAAGGAACTTTAATATTGGGGTCAGTAATATTTTTAGGCACGTCAATCACCACAGGGCCGGGTCTGCCTGTGGTTGCCACATAAAAGGCTTTTTTAATGGTTTCGGCAAGTTTAGTTACGTCTTTGACTAAAAAATTATGTTTTACGCAAGGACGGGTAATGCCAATCATATCCACTTCTTGAAAAGCATCACTGCCAATCACGGGCATAGACACTTGTCCTGAAATCACCACCAACGGAATTGAATCCAAATAAGCCGTAGCAATACCTGTCACTGCATTAGTTGCCCCTGGGCCTGAGGTGACTAGCACCACACCCGGTTTGCCTGTCGCTCTGGCATAACCATCAGCAGAATGGGTCGCGCCTTGTTCGTGGCGCACTAAAATGTGTTTGATGTCTTCTTGTTGAAACAGGGCATCATATAAATGCAGAACTGCTCCACCGGGATAACCGAAAATATATTCCACGCCCTCGTCTTTTAGACTTTGAACCAGAATTTGTGCGCCGCTTAGCTCCACGCTAATACCTCAATAAAAACGAATGGGATTTAAGTGTGCTGAAATGTTAATTCAACACAGTACCCTGCATTTTACTGGATTATTTTCAAAATTGTAATGCACGTTTGCAAACAATAAACAAAGCCGCAGTTGCCGTTATAATGCCGCTATTACTTAAAACCACAAAAAAGGATTCTCTCTTGGCTAAAAAAATTATTCGACTCGCTACCCGTCAAAGCCCTTTAGCTCTATGGCAAGCCGAGCATGTTGCCCGCTTATTAGAGCAACGTTTTCCGCAAGTGCAAACTGAGTTAGTGAAAATGCTCACTCGCGGCGATAAATTAGTAGACTCACCTTTGTCAAAAATCGGCGGTAAAGGCTTGTTTGTTAAAGAATTAGAACAAGGTATGTTAGAAAATACCGCCGATATTGCCGTGCATTCCATGAAAGATGTGCCGATGGACTTTCCTGAGGGTTTGCACTTAGCGGCAATTCTTGAACGTGAAGACCCGCGTGATGCTTTCGTCTCCAATCAATACGCTAATTTCGCTCAGCTACCTGCTAACGCCCGCATTGGTACATCAAGTTTGCGCCGTCAATGTCAGATTAAAACTTTTCTACCCAATGCCGATATTATTGCTTTACGCGGCAATGTGAACACCCGTTTAGCTAAGTTAAATGCTGGGGATTATGACGCGATTATTTTAGCGGCGGCGGGTTTAAAACGACTTGGCATGGCAGATAAAATTACCGATTGTTTAGATACAACTATCAGCTTACCTGCTTGTGGACAAGGCGCAATTGGTATTGAATGTCGTAGTGATGATAGTGAAATCAATGAATTATTAGCGCAATTGCATCATCGTGAAACAGGTTTATGCGTGAGCGCGGAACGGGCGATGAATAGTCGTTTAAATGGCGGTTGCCAAGTACCGATTGCAGGTTTTGCGGAGTTGAATGGCGAGCAGTTAAATTTGCGCGGTTTGGTTGGCAGTCCAGAGGGTGATGTGATTTATCGCAGTCAGTATTCAGGGCATTGGCAAGATGCTGAGTTAATCGGGCAAAAAGTGGCTGAGGATTTATTAGCGCAAGGTGCGGATAAATTATTAGCGGCGTTGTTTGCTGAATAATTATTGAGTCTGAATTTAGGATAAAACGGCTGGTGTATCAGAAGAACAGGAATGTTATTGTGACCATATAAAAACCACGGATGGTAATTATATAAATATATTCCTTTCGGTATCTTGAGTTATTGGATATTTTTTATTTATTTTACTCTTTTGATGCACTACCTAAATTAATTAATATAATTAAGTACAAACAATAACCGCTAAAATGCTAATACTTATAATTGGCGTGGCGTGGAATAATTTTTTAAAAAGAGAAACCAATTAATAATTTTATCTATGCAAAACATTAACTGGGACAATTTTGGTTTAAAAGGCGAAAGCAAACAAAAGTCATTTGAAGCCTTATGCAAGGCTTTATTTTGTCGAGAACTGGGAGTTAAAGAAGATGAAGTTAATTCGTACGACAATTAACAAGGAATAGAAACTGAACCTGTTGAGGTAGCTGATAAAAAATATGGCTTTCAATCTAAGTTTTTTTCAGACAGTGGTTTTAATTGGGGGAAAATAAAAGAATCTATAGTTGATGAAAAAGAAGATAATAACAAGACCATTACTAGACTTGTTGCGATATAAAAAATAACAAATATTAAGAATAAATTTTTAGTATTTAAATATGAAAATTAACACAACAGAATTAAAAAGAGAAAGACAATGGCGAGCAACCACTGGCTTAACAAAAGAACACAATATAAGTTATTAGATTAATTTAAAAAGCATTATAAGGCGCATTATGAATACAATGGAATAAATTTGAAAAATAGCCAAGAAAAAACAGGAATAGCCTATTGCATTACAAATGAAGAAGAATTGCTATTAT
Organism: Methylococcaceae bacterium; assembly: GCA_049296695.1. Classification (GTDB taxonomy): domain Bacteria; phylum Pseudomonadota; class Gammaproteobacteria; order Methylococcales; family Methylomonadaceae; genus UBA10906. The sequence continues at coordinate 14,824 of JBAQSX010000081.1, forward strand.
TTACATTATTCAGTTTTAAAGCGAATTTAAGCTATGATTTGCTGGGATTGGTGAGTGGAATGGAAGGTTCAAATGCAAAACGAAATCAGCAGATTGGTATTGAGTTATTAACAAAAACATTGGTGAGTTTGGATTGTCTGCCCAAGCGTAACTTTATGAATGTAGAAGAATTTGAAGCTTACTTTAAAGACAATAAAACCCTTATTATTGATGTGACAGAACAAGCCATACAACGTCCCCAAGATAAAGAAATACAAAAAAATACTTATTCGGGTAAAAAAAATAAACACATTAAAAGAGATGATTCTCAGCACCGATAATAAAAGAATTGAGTATATTAGTTTGAGTTATTCAGGAAAGATACATGATTATACATTATTAAAAAGAGAGTTTTCATCTGAGCAGAATTGGTTTGAAAAGTTTATATTAAGAGTGGATTTAGCTTACTTCGGAATCAATACCGCTTATAAGATTAAAAAAGTATTGATTCCGCATAAAAAACCAAAAAGAAGAGAATAAAGTGTTGGCCTCACAAAGAATAAAAGTAGAACACAGTATTTCAGGTTTAAAACGTTATAGCGTCTTAGTCGATAGATTAAGAATTCATCTTATTGATTTATATGATAACATCGTATGGGTCTGTGCGGGGCTTTGGCATTTTAATCTCTCTAACTAATTGTTTATTAAAATCGCAACAAGTCTATTATAAAGCTCAGTAAAAGAAGCATCATTGAGTTATATAGTAGTATTTAGCGCACACACAAACGTCTTCTAAGAAATCATCGGCAACTTGCCAAATAAAATAAATTAATTTGTTGCGGGTCGAATAATCCATGTTTTTTGCTTGTTTTGATAAGCATTAAAGGCGACATTATGCCATTGTTAATCACGTCGCGTAGATAGCTCAAAGCTCTATTTACTACGCTTAAGAGTGTTAAAAGCTGTTGACACTTGAATTCAAAAATAAATAAACATTGAAAAGCAAGGAGATGTTTAGTAAAATCCTCGCTCTTTTATATAGCCTTAACAGAAAGCCCGAATAACGATGAAAACATTTAGTGCAAAACCAGCAGAAGTTAAGCGCGATTGGTACGTTGTTGATGCAGATGGGAAGACGCTGGGTCGCCTTGCTTCTGAAATTGCACGTCGCCTACGCGGCAAACACAAACCCGAATACACACCACACGTCGATACTGGTGACTACATTATTGTTGTCAACGTTGAAAAAATCGGTGTTACGGGTAACAAAGAAAAAGACAAATTATATCAACACCATACAGGCTACACAGGTAACTTGAAAACGGTGGCTTTAGGTAAGTTAAGACAAACTTTCCCTGATCGCATTTTGACCAACGCTGTTAAAGGCATGTTGCCAAGAAACCCGCTGGGTCGCGCCATGTTCAAGAAATTGAAAGTGTACGCAGGGCCTGAGCATGAACATCAGGCACAACAACCCAAAGTTTTAGACTTATAAGCGAGTAGATCATGGCAGCAGCTCAGTATTATGGAACAGGTCGTCGTAAAAGTGCGATTGCACGCGTTTACGCTACCACAGGGACTGGAAAAATTACCGTCAATACCAAAACCTTAGAAGATTATTTCGGTCGTAAAACCGATCAAATGGTGTCTTTACAACCATTACAACTTCTTGAAATGGAAGGCAAGTTTGATGTCAACGTGATTGTTAAAGGCGGCGGTCCTTCTGGACAAGCAGGCGCGATTCGTCACGGTTTGACCCGCGCTTTAATGGAATATGATGAAACCCTACGTCCTGCACTCAGAAAAGCAGGTTATGTAACTCGTGATTCACGCGTAGTTGAACGTAAAAAAGTGGGTCTACACAAAGCCAGAAAACGTCCACAATACTCAAAACGTTAATTCGTTTTACTCAGAGAAGGGCTATATTCTATTGAATATAGCCCTTTTTTTATGCTTGTGTTTTAAGTGTGATTATTGACTAATTTTTGGTAGAGACGTTGCAGTGCAACGTCTGTACAATCATGCTGTCCAACTGAAATAAAAAAACCGAGGTTCACCATGAGCGAATATGAACAAGTACGCAGTCAATTAATTGGCTTATTAGAAGAATTAGACGATCGTTTGGCTAGAATTACCGATGATGTACGCCATACCAATATTCCTTTGGAGCATGATTTTGCCGAACAAGTCACCCAAAATGAAAATAATGAAGTATTGGACTATTTAGGTAATTCAGCGCGTGATGAAATGGCAAAAATCAAACAAGCCATTGCCAGTATTGATAAAGGTCATTATGGTATTTGTCAGGTGTGCGCAGAATCAATTAGCCCTGCGCGTTTAAAAGCCATTCCCTTTGCCACTTTATGTATTAAATGCGCCAGTGAGAGCGTACACGAAGGACGTTAATTATGTCAGAAAAAAAACTATCGGCTAGCCAAGTCATTTTAGAAGCGCGAAAACAACAAGAATTACGCGAACAATCTTATCGCGGACAAGCCTTAAAAATGTATGCGTGGATTTGTGGACGTTGCGCGAGAGAATTTACCCATAAAAACGTGCATGAATTAACCGTGCATCATAGAAATCATAATCATGATGATAATCCCGCTGATGGTAGTAATTGGGAATTATTATGTTTATATTGCCATGATAATGAACATTCACGTTATGAAGAAACTCGTTTTGGTAGTAATAACTCAAATAAAACTGCTTCAAATACTGCCACCCATAATCCCTTTGCTAATTTAAAAAACCTCTTAGGGGATAAGAAATAAAGGCATTAAAAAACCTGACAGTCTTAAAACTGTCAGGTTTAAATTTATGTCCACAAAAAGCACCAAAGACACGAAAAATAGCTAATTAAAATTTTAATAATGTTCGTGTTTTTTGTGCTTTTCGTGGACAAATAAAATAGTTATTACTTGTCAAGCCGCTTTAGCATTGGGCGTGGGGTCAATATCCAAAATAGTAATTACTTCACCCGTATCGGCATTAATTAAAACCACCATATTTTTAGCCAATGCCATTAAAGGTAGCCATTTAATATTGCCTTGCAAAGCATTTAATTGAGCCAAGACTACATTATTCTTTTCATATAGACTTTTTAAGTCTTGCAATGAATGTGCTTTATTTAATAACTGTTCCTTGGCTTGATTTAAAGGTGCAAAAGACTCGGCTAATTGATTCCAATCTGTTTTAGAAAATAAAACCTCGTTTTGACGATTAACATCTTTTGAAGGAATCGCCGCTACCCAACGCGGTGTAAACCAGCTAGGTATTGCCGCTTCATTATTATTAGCTTGTGCTAATTTCAAGCTTTTCGCTTCAAGGTCTACTACTCTGACCACACTAAAATTACTACGATTAAACACAATAAAAGCAGGTCTTGCTTGAAATACCGTGTGCATACCATAAAGCAATGCTAAGACTTGCAATAAAATAATTACAGGTAAATCAAATTTTAAAAAACCAATCGTGGGTTTATAGGTTAATAACGTAATTAAAGGCCCTATACTAATATCTACTGCTAATAATAATAAAAAAATGCGAGTAACACCTTGGGCATCATATAAAGGCGTGGGATACCAAACAAAGAATACTAAAATAATGGCAATAACTGCCACCATAGCAGACAATCCCAAATGGGTTAAAAAAGTCGAAAATCTCGTTTTTAATGGCTTCATTTAAGCGTCTCCTATTTTTGCTTTTAGTTATTTATGCAATTCAGCATATAAAGCTAAATACTCATTGGTTAATTTGTGATTAGGAACATGATGAATTAAGGGTTGTGATACCGAATGTGATTCACGCACTTTCACCGATTGTGACAGCATTGCCGCCAATATAGGTAAACCTTCGGCTAATAATTCATTAACTAATTGTGCAGGATAATTGGCTTGTTTTTGGAATTGATTAACAATAATGCCTTCAATTTCTAAACTTTGATTATGGTCGGCTTTGACTTCCACTAAAGCCTGCATTAATGAATATAATGCCTCTCTGGCAAAACTATCACAATCAAAAGGAATTAAACATTTTTGCGCGGCAATTAAAGCCGATTGACTATAGAAATTTAAAATCGGCGGCGTGTCGATATAAATATCATCAAAGCCTGTCATTTTCTCTAAAGCTTCTTTTAATTTAAAAATTTTAAAACGCGACTCTAATCGTCCTTGCAAGGGTTCTAATTCTTGATGGGAAGGAATCACAAATAAATTAGGAAACGGGGTTTCATGAATAATACTGTCCATATTAAAAGCATTATTACCGCCAAATAAAGACAAGCTTAAACAATCTTTAAAGAATAAGGCAATGGTTTTATCACTATCGGTGACTTTTTTGCCTAATAGATATTGGGTGGAATTACCCTGAATATCTAAATCAATCACTAAAGTTTTTTTGCCTTCAACCGCGCTAATGGCGGCTAAATTACAAGTAATGGTGGATTTACCTACGCCACCTTTTTGATTAAAAATAACTCTACGCATGGTGTGATACTCCTGTCACTTATTTTAAATACGCACAAAGGTTTTACCGTGACACACGGGACATTCTGGAATTTCGCTAGGGGTTTTAAAAGCGATTTCTTTGCCGCAATCATCACAAATAAATGTACCGGGGATAGTAATATCGCCACTACTATAACGATGCGCTTGTGCTAATTCTTTAATTCTTTCCAATTCAATGCGCGTTTTATCCGCCACACTTAAAAACGCATCTAAAGTAAAGTTTTCTAATAATTCAATGTCGAATTTTAACCACTCGGTTAATGAATTATTATCATTATTAACAGGTAAGTTTTGTGCGGCATGTTTGATGTCACGTTCAACGGAGGCGGAAACGGTATTGAGTTCCTCATCACTGAGCGCGTTGTTTTTCGAGGTTTTTTCTTTAGATATAGCTAAAGCATCGGCAAAAGAATGCAGAGTGTTATCCATCGCTTCATACAAATGACCCATAAAATCAATGTAGGCATCGACTAATTTATTTTTGTTCATGTAAAAACTCCTGAAGAGTAGTCGTGTAAGTTTGACTATTCTAGCGCGTTTGCTGTGGAATAACGAGCAAGGACTGCAAATTTATTGAAAACTATTGCTTATTAATTAATGACTGATTATTAATTAATAACATGTATTAAATCACGATAAAATGGAGTTAAATAGCTTTAGCTATTTGTTATTTAAATACAGGCAATAATTAATACTTATTAATTATTAAGCAACCTTTTAAAAATCTGATAATAGATAAGCGAAGATAAACCCAGACTCGCGTATAATATCGCTCTTTTTTGCCAATACTTAAAGATAACACCATGTCAGAACAACTTTTACAAATAAAACGGCGTAGGACTTTTGCTATCATCTCGCACCCTGACGCGGGTAAAACCACCATCACTGAAAAACTGTTGTTATTCGGGGGTGCGATTCAATTGGCAGGCTCAGTCAAAGGACGCAAAGCCGCGCGTCACGCTACTTCAGACTGGATGGAAATGGAAAAAGAGCGCGGTATTTCTGTGACCACCTCCGTGATGCAGTTTGAACATAAAGACTGTATTATCAACCTGTTAGACACACCCGGTCACGAAGACTTCTCCGAAGATACTTATCGCACCTTAACGGCGGTTGACTCCGCTTTAATGGTCATCGACGTGGCAAAAGGCGTGGAAGAGCGCACTATTAATTTAATGGAAGTGTGCCGATTACGCGCTACGCCCATTTTAACGTTTATTAATAAATTAGACCGCGAAGGACGCGAACCGATTGAATTAATGGATGAAGTGGAACGTATTTTAAATATTAAATGCGCTCCAATGACGTGGCCTATTGGTATGGGGAAACGCTTTAAAGGCGTGTATCACCTTTATAAAGATGAAATTCATTTATTTAGTCCGCAACACGGCGGCAAAATTGCCCAAGCTGAAATTATTAAAGGCTTAGATAATATTAAATTAGATGAATTATTAAAAGACCAAGCCCAAGAATTACGCGATGAAATTGAATTAGTTAAAGGCGCGAGTCATGAATTTAATTTTGATGAGTATTTAGCAGGTAAATTAACGCCCGTATTTTTTGGCTCTGCCATTAATAACTTTGGTATTTTAGAATTATTAGATGCCTTTGCTGAATATGCACCTTCACCTCGTCCGCGTGAAGCGGAGCAACGCACGGTTTCACCCGAAGAGGAAAAATTCACAGGTTTTGTCTTTAAAGTGCAAGCCAATATGGACCCCGCACACCGTGACCGCGTGGCGTTTTTGCGGGTGTGTTCGGGCAAGTTTGATAAAGGCATGAAAATTCATCATGTGCGCTTAGGAAAAGCGGTGCAGGTTTCAAATGCGATTACTTTTCAAGCGGATACGCGTAACGCGGTTGAAGAGGCTTATGCGGGTGATATTATCGGTTTGCATAATCACGGCACCATTCAAGTCGGCGATACTTTTACGCAAGGCGAAACTTTAAAATATGGCGGTATTCCTTATTTTGCCCCTGAATTATTCCGCCGTGTAGTATTAAAAGACCCATTGCGTGCTAAAGCCTTGCAAAAAGGTTTAGTGCAATTAACCGAAGAAGGTGCGACTCAGTTATTTAGACCGTTAAAGAATAATGATTTAATTTTAGGCGCGGTTGGGGTATTACAATTTGACGTGACCGCGTTTCGATTAAAAGGTGAATATAATGTGGAATGTGTTTATGACGCAATACCCATTTCAACCGTGCGTTGGGTGACTGCTGATAATCCCGCTAAATTAGAAGAATTTAGACGTAAGGCATTTGATAATTTAGCCGAAGATGGCGGCGGACATTTAGTTTATGTGGCAAGTAGCCGAGTTAATTTGCAATTAACTGAGGAACGCTGGCCTGATATTAAATTTAGTTCGACTAGGGAATTGTAGTTTTAATTAACGACTGGCAGTCCTTTAAGAACTGCCAGTCATGAACAACTACTAATACTATTCAATAGTAGCGTTTTAAAATACCTAAACCTTTGTGAAGTTTCATTGCAGCATTTTTAATTAGTCACTATGTCAACAATTATCAATCAAGAAAATAATGATGAATTACCGCCACCATCTGCGTATTTTGGTTCATTAACTATTGAAAATGTGAAATGTTTTAAAGGTATTCATGAAATTAATTTATCTGATGCTGATAAACCAGCCATGTGGACGGTTATTTTAGGTGATAATAATACAGGTAAAACCACGTTATTAAAGTGTTTAGCAGATTTAGAGCCAGTAAAAAAAACTAATGAAAAATACGACTATATACCAAAAATTGCAAGTAGAAATCTGTCTAATAACACATTTAGTTATTTAAATAGTTGTAAATGGATAATTAACAACACTATTAGTGAAATTTGGCGATTCACAATAAGTTATCATCAAAGTGATTTATCAGTTACAGTTAATTCAAGTTTGTCTTATAAAGTTATAGGTAATGCAATTATTTACGGTTATGGCACATCACGCCGCATGAGTCATACTTCATTATCTGAAACTGAAAATCAAGATAATGCAGAAACCTTATTTAACAATAATGCAACCTTAATTAATACCAAAGAATGGCTTTTACAAACTTATTTTGCAGAAAAATTGGGTAAACCGAACGCAGCTAAAACCTTAATTAAAATAAAGCAAGTATTAACCAGCGGAATTTTACCCGATGTGCAGGATTTTCGTTTTGATACCACTGCTAATTTTCAAGGTTTTGTCGAATTTAAAACTGATTATGGCTGGGTAAAATTGCGTGATTTAGGTTATGGTTATCAAGTCACTTTAGCGTGGATAGTCGATTTAGCCAAAAAACTATTTGAACGCTATCCTAATAGTGAAAATCCTTTACATGAACCCGCCATAGTATTAATTGATGAAATAGATTTGCATTTGCATCCGCAGTGGCAACGAAAAATCATTAGTTTTTTAAGCCAGCAGTTTCCAAAAACTCAATTTATCGCCACCACACACAGTCCATTAATTGTGCAGTCTGCTGAAAATATTAATTTAGTCTTGCTTGAAAAACAAGATGACCACGTTATTATTAAACAACCTGATTTAAAAAATTATCGGGGCTGGACAGTGGATGAAATACTTAGCGAATTAATGGGCTTGGAAGATAAAACTTTATCGGATGACTATTTAAAATTGATGCGCCAATTTGATGAGGCATTGGATAATGATAATTATCATGATGCTAAAACCGCTTATGATGCTTTGGATAAAATTTTACATCCCACCAGTGTGCAACGTAAATTATTACGCATTCAAATGGCTTCATTAATGGCAGAATAACAATGATAAAACTACAAGCCAAAGCCAAACCTGTAGAATTAACCGATGAATTAGTCGCTCAATTAACCGCAGAATATAAAAGCACTGATAAAGCCGTTTGGCAAAAGCCTTATATTACTAAGCCATTATTAGCCATGTCACATGGTAAATGCTGTTTTTGTGAAACTAAAATTAATGAAGAAAGCAAATACATGGAAGTTGAGCATTTTCATCCTAAAAAATATTATCAAGATGAAGTGGTGTTATGGGAGAATTTATTGCCCATTTGCAAACGCTGTAATGGTAAAAAATCAGACCATGATTCTATTACAGAACCTCTTATTCATCCTGTAAAAGATAATCCAAAAGAGCATTTAAAATTTAACGGTAGTCGTTTAAAAGGATTAACGCTATTAGGCAAACTCACTGTAAAAGAAGTTTATCTAAATGATGGTTTGCGTTTAGTAACAACGCGCTTTAAAGTCAGTGAATCGATTATTGAAAAATTAATTGATTTATTAGAAAAAAGCCAAGACTATATTAATAATCCTTCTAATTATAAAAAAAATAGAATAATTGATGCCTTAGAAAAGTTGATGTTAGAAGGCACTGAAAAATATGAATATAGTGCAACTGCGGCGACGACTATTTTAAGTGATGAGAATTATCAAGAAATAAGACAATTATTTATAGATAATAATTTATGGAATGATAATTTTATAGAATTAGAACAGCAGGTTAATGATTGCGCTTTGTTATAAAGACGTTGCGGTGCAACGTCTCTACTATAATTAAAAACTATAACCTTGTGGATTATTACTTTGCCAATGCCAAGTATCGGCAATCATATCATCTAAGGTTTTTTCAGTTTGCCAATGTAATTCTTTTAAAGCCCGTTCAGCATTAGCAAAAAATTCAGCCAAATCTCCAGAACGACGCGGCGCGATTTGATAATCAATATGACGACCTGTGATTTTTTCAAAAGTGTTAATAATATCTAACACACTATAACCTTTACCTGCACCTAAATTATAAGCCCTGCAAGCACCCGTTTTAAAACTATCACCGTCCAATGCCTGCATAGCTTTTAAATGCCCTTTTGCCAAATCCACTACATGAATATAATCACGAATACCTGTACCGTCAGGGGTGGGATAATCATTACCAAAAACTGATAATTGTTGTAATTTACCAATGGCGACTTGGGCAATATAAGGCAGTAAATTATTAGGAATCCCATTAGGGTCTTCACCAATTAAACCACTGCTATGCGCTCCGATGGGATTAAAATAACGCAATAAAGCAATTTTCCATTGCGAATCTGACAATGATAAATCGCGTAATATATCTTCTATCATGAGTTTTGAACGACCATAAGGATTCATGGCACTTAAAGGTAACTCTTCGTTATATTCAACGCAAGTGGTTTCACCATAAACAGTTGCCGAAGAGCTGAATACTAATTGTTTAATATTGGCTTGTTGCATGGCTTGTAATAAAACCATCGTGCCATAAACATTATTATGATAATAATCCAGTGGTTTTTGGCAGGATTCGCCTACCGCTTTTAAACCTGCAAAATGAATAACCGTATTAATCGTTTCTTTAGCAAAAATAGCATTTAAAGCCTCAGTATCACGAATATCGGCTTGATAAAATGTTAAAGTTTTATCTGTAATTTGCTGGACGCGTTCTAAGGATTGCGCTTTGCTATTGGCTAGATTATCTAAGGCAATAACGTTATAGCCTGCTTGTAATAATTCAACACAGGTATGACTACCAATATAGCCCGCACCACCTGTAATTAAGACACTGTGATTGTTCATGGGGATTTTTAGTAAAATGGGGATGAATTTTTATCTGAATCAGGATTTTCAAGATTAAAGGATTAGCAAGATGTTTTTCAAATAATCTTGTAAATCTTTTAATCCTGTAAATCCTGATTCAAACAGTTAAATAAGTTTTTTGACTTTAATTAAATGAATACGCCGACTATCGACTCGAATCACTTCAAAACGTAATTTATCGATTTCTAAACTTTCGCCTTTTTTGGGCATGTGTTCGAGTTCGTGCATAATAAAACCGCCAATAGTGTCGTATTCATCAGTGGCTAAGTGAGTATTAAAGTATTCATCAAATTCTTCAATAGGCGTTAATGCCCGAAGAATAAACTCATGCTCATTGCGCGGCATAATGTAAGACTCATCTTCGTGGTCATCATGCTCATCTTCAATATCACCGACTATTTGTTCTAATACATCTTCAATAGTAACTAGCCCTGCCGCTTGTCCGTATTCATCGACCACGATAACCATGTGATTGCCGTTAGTGCGGGATTCTTTCAGTAATACGTTTAAGCGTTTGCTTTCAGGTACGATGCTCACAGGACGCATTAGTTCTTGTACTGAAAAAGGTTTACCACCTGATAAACAAGACAGTAAGTCTTTGGCAAGTAATACCCCGATAACTTTGCTTCTATCACCATCGATGACAGGATAACGTGAATGTCCAAATTCACTGACCAATGATAATAAGGCATCGGTGTCGGTGTCTTTGGGAATCGCCACCATTTGTACGCGTGGAATCATGATGTCGCGCACCCGCATGTGTGACACTTTTAACACGCCTTCAATCATGGCAAGCGCGTCTGAATCTAACAGTTGATTTTCTCGCGCTTCGCGTAATATGTCGACTAAATCGTCTAAATCTTGCGGCTCACCGTGGAGTAATTGGCTAATTTTATCGACCCAGCCTCTACGATGAACCGCTTTACTGTCACTGCTCATGCCGCTTCACTCTGCAAATAAGGGTTGGCAATGGTGAGTTGTTGTAACAGCGCGATTTCTTTGTTTTCCATAAACTGCGCTTCTTCTTCGTCAATATGGTCATAACCCAATAAATGCAGGACACCGTGAATAATAATATGCGCCCAATGGTCATGTAATGCTTTGCCTTGCTCTGTCGCTTCACGCGCCAGTACAGGGGCGCACACCACTAAATCACCGAGTAAATTCACTTCAACAAATTCGGGCAAATCGGCTGGAAAACTTAAAATATTGGTAGCACCTTGTTTGTGGCGATAACGCCCATTTAACTCGGCACTTTCGGTTTCATCAACAATGCGAATCACCAGTTCTGTGTCTTCTGTAAAACTACTTAGTGCTGTGTCTACCCAGTATTGTAATTGCTCTTCAGTTGGTAAATTATCTGTTTCAACAACAGTTTGCACTTCTATTGTATTCATAAACTCACTCATTCTGGTTTGATTTTATTTTCGTGGGCTTCATAAGCTAGCACTATGCGTTGTACTAAAGGATGTCTAACTACATCACGCACCCCAAAGAAGGTAAAGCTAATGCCCTCTACTTCTTTTAAGACAACAAGTGCGTGACGCAAGCCTGACATTTTTTCTGAAGGTAAATCGATTTGCGTTACGTCCCCTGTCACCACTGCGGTTGAACCAAAGCCCACGCGGGTTAAAAACATTTTGATTTGTTCCACGGTGGTGTTTTGGGCTTCGTCTAAGATGATGAAAGCATGATTTAAGGTGTTATGCGTTAGGATAAAATCATCGGTGACATACAAATGGTCATCGCTCGCCACTTGAATACATTGCGTGGGCATGATGCCAACGGGTTTAATGGATTCAATAAAACGCATGGCACGTCCGCCACCGTATTCATTATAACGTGAGGCTTTACGCGTTAAACGAAACGGCTGTATCTCTTTGGGCAAACGAATATCGACCACAAAAGAGTCATGTCGATGCGGCACGGCTCTACCTCTTGCCCTACCTGCTTTAAGTTTGGCAAGAGTGCGGGTTCGACAATAAGCCACGCCACCCAATGAACGCACCAAATAAATGACATCATCGCGTAACTGTGGCGAGGTGGTGCTGTAATGAATACGGCAACTACGCATAGCTTGCACACACGCTGAGCCATCACTATCCAATAAACCTTGCAAGACTGCGACCCGAATCGCTTGGCTGTTATGTAAATAACAAGGCGGAATAAATTTAGTGTGCGAACTTGTGCCTTCTAAGTTCAAGTCACGCAATGCCGTTTTAGCGTCAGCGGTAGCAAAGCTCGGTGTGGTTTTACCTGTGATGCAGCCATCACCGAGTAATAAACCTAACACATAAGCATCTAAAGGCACGGCTTGCTCTGCAAAAACGACTGCTTGCGATAATAGCGGTAATTCATAACGCCGTTGCTGAAAACTGCGTAAGTTTTCAAGCATTTGCCCAGTTTCTAACAGTCTTGCAGGTTTGCCTCGGCGTTTATCAGAGGCGGTCAGTACCGACCATAAATGTTCGCCACACGCTAGCGTAGACGAGCCATCGCTACAGGTGACTTGATACACTGGTTTGTCACCTTGTGGATAAACGCCTAAAACTTGGGTAGCTTGACCATTAGAACCAATAACCTCATCACCCACTTGCAAACTGCCCATGTCGCGCCAGCCTTGTGGGGTTAATACTTGACTATGCAAAGGTTGCGCTCTACCCCGCATAAATGCCAGCGGCGCGACTTCAATAATGCCTTTTTCAAGCATTTTTTCTACCCGCTCAAAACCTAGCATGTCATAAAGCGCGTCATAAAGTGGGCGCAGATACGGGTCAACTTTTTGCGCCATGTCACCGGGTAAAAAACCCAGTTTTTCACCCGCTTCTACTGCTGGTCTTACTAAAATAATCTTTTTAACTTTTTCATTTTGCAAAGCTTCAATGGCGCAAGCCACCGCTAAATAAGTTTTACCCGTTCCCGCAGGACCTACGCCAAAGTTAATATCGTGTGAGAGAATTTTTTGCAAATACTGTTGTTGATTGAGACCTCTGCCTTTAATCAAACCACTTTTGGTTTTAATAGCAACAGGCGGCGGCTCGTAGGCGGGAGTTTGCTCGGCAAGTAACGCATCAATGCTCGCGTCTTGCATGGCTAGATGAATACTGTCTTCGGTAAGCTGTTCTTTTTCAGTGCTGGCAAACAGCTTTTGCATGACAGCGCACGCCGCTTTAACCGAAGGCTCAACGCCTGTGATTCTAAAAGCATTGCCGCGATTGGCAATTTCAACTTTTAAGCGGGTTTCAATGTGGCGTAAGTTACTGTCTAAATGCCCACAGAAATTAAACAAACGCTCATTATCAGCAGGGACTAAGGCTATTTCTTGAGAAATCATAGACATGATGCAGTAGCGACTGGCGCGGTGATTAATTTATCTAATGAACTCTCCACCATACGACCGCGCAGCGAATTAGGCAACGCCTCAGCAATTAACACATCAACAAACTGCCCTGCTAAACGCGGATGTCCGATAAAATTCACCACCCGATTATTTTCAGTTCTGCCCTGCATTTGCAATGGATTTTTCTTCGCTTGCCCTTCCACTAATATGGTTTGCACTGTGCCTATCATACTTTGCGAAATCGCCGCCGTTTGCTCATTAATCAACGCCTGCAAACGCTCTAAGCGTTGTTTTTTCACCTCTTGCGGCACATCATCAATCAATTCAGCCGCTGGCGTTCCGGGCCGTGCGCTATAAATAAAGCTAAAAGACAAATCAAAGTTCATGTCTTTAATCAAACGCATCGTGTCTTCAAATTCTTCATCGGTTTCATTAGGAAAACCAATAATAAAATCAGACGATAAACTGATAGTGGGACGCACTAAACGTAATTTAGCAATAGTCTCACGATAATCTGAATGCTTATAGCCGCGTTTCATCCGTTGTAACACGCTGTCACTGCCGCTTTGTACGGGTAGATGTAAATGGTCAACTAATTGCGGAATCTCAGCAAAGGCTTCAATTAAGGAGTCACTAAATTCAGTCGGGTGTGAGGTAGTAAAACGAATACGGTCTATGCCTTCAATGGCGGCAACGTAGTGCAGTAACAAAGCAAAATCGGCACTATCACCATCGTCCATGATGCCACGATAGGCATTCACATTTTGTCCTAACAGATTAATTTCTCTCACGCCTTGCTTTGCTAAGGCTTCAATTTCTAATAACACATCATTAAGCGGACGACTGATTTCTTCGCCGCGTGTATAAGGCACAACGCAAAACGAGCAGTATTTACTACAACCTTCCATCACCGACACAAACGCTTTAACGCCCTCAGCTCTAGGCTCGGGCAAATTATCGAATTTTTCAATTTCAGGAAAAGAAATATCCACCACGCTGTGATGTTTGTTACGCACCTCATCGAGTAACTGTGGCAAACGGTGCAAGGTTTGCGGGCCAAAAACCATATCCACAAACGGGGCGCGTTTTTGTAATTCCGCGCCTTCTTGACTGGCAACGCAACCGCCCACGCCAATAATCACTTCGGGGCGTTTATCTTTGAGTTTGCGCCACTTGCCCAACGCAGAAAACACTTTTTCTTGGGCTTTTTCACGAATTGAACAAGTGTTGAGTAACAACACATCGGCAAGTTTGGGGTCATCGGTTAATTCAAAGCCATGAGAAGCATGGAGAACATCGCGCATTTTGTCAGAATCGTATTCGTTCATCTGACAGCCATTGGTTTGAATATACAGTTTTTGGCTCATAATTCCGTTAGGTAAAGTCGCTGAAAAATCATTTAGTCATAAGCGTTGCTTAACTGCCGCTAAGGCAATTAAAAACGGAGTGCATTATAACGCTAAGTCTTTGCAAAATGGTGTGTTCGCTTTTTTACAGCCACCCGTTTGGTGGGTTTGTTTAGTGAACCGCTTGCTATAACAACTGCAAAAAACAATAACACAGTATGATAAAATCTTGCATAACAGGTCTCGATAGCTCAGTAGGATAGAGCGGTCCCCTCCTAAGGGACAGGTCGGTGGTTCGATTCCACTTCGGGACACCATTTATAAACCCGCTAAGTTTTAAAACTTAGCGGGTTTTTTATTGTGTAAAACTAAGTCGCTCAATAAACGCTTATAGGCGCATATAATGCTACTCGCGTATGCTTAAGCGTTAAATAATTATATTTTGGATTGAACCCATGAGTTTTAATGAAAATACCCGCGTCAAAATACCCGCCTTATTGCATTTATGCAGACTAGGTTATGATTATTTATCGCTTAATCAAACAAAACGCGATGACAGCACCAATATTTTTAGTGATATATTTGCAAAAAGTATTCTAAAAATTAATCCCGAACTTGAAAAGGGCGATATTAAACGTATTTTTGAAGATGTTTGTTTAGACTTAGATAATGAAGATTTAGGACAAGCATTTTATAACAGGCTTATTGCTCATTCAGGTATTAAATTAATTGATTTTAATGATTTCAATAATAATACTTTTCATGTTGTCACCGAATTAACCTATAAAAATGGCGAAGATGAATTTAGACCCGATATTTCACTATTAATTAACGGCTTGCCACTGGCATTTATTGAAGTGAAAAAGCCGAATAATCACAAAGGTATTTTAGAAGAAAGAGACAGAATTAACGAACGCTTTAAAAATAAGAAATTTCGTAAATTTATTAATGTGTCACAATTGCTGGTTTTTTCCAATAATATGGACTATGACAATGAAGCCATAGAACCCATTCAAGGCGCGTTTTATTGTTCCAGCTCTTATCACGCGGCAAATTTTAATTGTTTTCGAGAAGAAGAGCCTGATTTAGCCGCGTTATTAAAATCAGAAGATAACGAACTGGAAAATTTTATATTAAAAGATAATAATTTGACCACTATAAAGCATTCGCCCGAATTTATCACCAATAAACAAGCCAATACCCCAACCAATAAAATATTAACGTCTTTATTTAAAAAAGACAGACTTGCCATGTTATTAAAATATGGCATTGTTTATGTACAAGAAAGCAAAGGACTTGAAAAACACATCATGCGTTATCAACAATTCTTTGCCACAAAAGCCATTGAACGCACTATTGAAAATGGTATTAAAAAAGGCATTATTTGGCACACCCAAGGCAGTGGTAAAACCGCACTGGCTTTTTATAATGTGCAGTATTTAACCGATTACTTTCACCGCAAAAGCATAGTTCCTAAGTTTTATTTTATTGTTGACCGCATTGATTTAATGAATCAAGCAAAAACTGAATTTACTAGCCGTGATTTAGTGGTTCACAGCGTTAATTCAAAAGAAGAACTGCTAGCTGATTTTAAATTAAAAAAAGCCATTAATAATTTAGCGGGTAAAAACGAAATCACGGTTATTAATATCCAAAAGTTTAAAGATGATACGACGCTATTAACAACAAATGATTATGATATTAACACGCAACGCATTTATTTTATAGACGAAGTGCATCGCAGTTATAATCCAACAGGCGATTTTTTAGCCAATTTGGTTAATTCTGATAGAAACGCCATTATGATTGGCTTAACAGGTACGCCATTAATTGCCAATGACAGACGCTCGCGCGATATTTTTGGCGATTATATTCATAAGTATTATTACAACGCCTCGATTGCTGACGGTTATACTTTAAAATTAATTCGTGAAGGGATTGAAACGCGGTATAAATTACAATTACAACAGGTCTTGCAAGATATTGAAATTTCAAAAGGCGAGATTGATAAACGCGACCTTTATTCACATGATAAATTTGTTGAACCGATGCTTAATTATATTGTGGAGGATTTTTTAAAAAGTAGAATCCGTTTTAATGATGATTCAATTGGTGGTATGGTGGTTTGTGATAGTTCACAACAAGCCAAAAAATTATTTGATTTTTTTACAGCTAAACATCAAAACAATAAGCTAACAGCGGCATTAATTCTGTATGATAGTGGCAGTAAAGACGAGCGCAAACAAGAAATTGAACAATTCAAAGCGGGTAACATTGATTTGCTATTTGTTTTTGGTATGTTGCTCACAGGGTTTGATGCTAAACGTTTAAAAAAACTCTATATTGGCCGCATTGTTAAAAACCATAATTTATTACAAACCTTAACCCGCGTTAATCGTCCTTATAAACAGTTTCGTTATGGTTATGTGGTTGATTTTGCCGATATTAAACAGGAGTTTGATAAAACCAATAAAGCCTATTTTGATGAGTTGCAACATGAATTAGGTGATGAAATAAAAAGCTATAGTCATTTGTTTAAATCCGAAGCTGAAATAGACGCAGAAATTAATAACATTAAAGAAAATCTGTTTCACTATGATTTAAACAATGCCGAGGTGTTTTCTCAGCAAATAACACAAATTACCGAGCGAAAAACGGTTTTAGCCATTAAAAAATCATTAGAAAATGCCAAAGACTTGTATAATTTAATTCGTTTGTCTGGACGTTTTGAGCTATTAAATAGCCTCGATTTTAAAAAATTAAATCAACTCTATGATGAAACTACGCGGCATTTAGATTTATTGAATTTAAAAGAGTCGCTAGAAAATGATATTAACGCCACTAATTTATTAAATGTTGCCTTAGAAAATGTATTATTTGCTTTTCATAAAGTATCAGAAGAAGAACTGGTGATGGCTGATCAATTAAAAGATATTTTACGCAAAACCCGCGAAGCGTTAAACAATAACTTTGACCAAAAAGATGCTGAATTTATTGCTTTGTATGAGGAATTAAAACGCTTATTTGCTAAAAAGAATTTAAACGAAGTAACCCAAGCTGAGATGAAATGCAATATCGGCGTGTTACAAGCTATTTTTGATAAAGTCACCGAACTTAATAGAAAAAATAACTTGCTCAAAACGAAATATAAAAACGATGTTAAATATGCGCGGGTTCACAAACGGATTTTAGAAAAAGGGTTTTTAACAAAGCGAGAAAGCGCGATTGCAGAAACGCTATTAGAAATAAAACAACAAGCTGACGATAGAATTATTTTTAATAGAAAATTACTCGATAATGAAGGCTATTTTCAAGGTTTAATGATGACAATGGTTTTTGATGGCTTTGATAAAATGAACATAGAATTAGACGCAGATGCGGCTAAATATATTAATCAATGCGTAGTGAAAGAATATATTAATGACTATCAAGGGAATAACAATAAATGGTAACGCAAGATTTTACGGCTCAAACAAAAGACTTAATTGATAATTTAAAAGGTATTTGTACATCCTATGGTTTGGGCAATGATGGTAATGAATTTAAAATTATCACTCAAGTTTTTTTGTATAAATTCATGAATGACAAGTTTGGTCATGAAGTTAAATTAATTGATAGCCACTTAAAAACGACAGAAAACTGGGAACAAGCCATAGCGAATTATTCTGAGTCTCAATATGAGAGGCTATTATTGCGAATGTCGCCCGATAGCGCGAGACTAAAAAGAGAGCATTATTTATCGAATTTATACAACAAACAAAATCAAGGCGAATTTGCGAAATTATTTGATGATACTTTGCGTGATATTGCGCTGTTTAATAATGAGATTTTTTCAGTAAAAACAGGTACAGGTACAAAAATTAAATTGTTTGATGAATTAAGCAATTATATTACTGACAGTTCACAACGGGATAATTTCTGCAAAGCGATTATCAATCAATTAATCAATTTTAGTTTTGAGAAAATTTTTAAGCAAAAATTTGATTTTTTCTCCACTATTTTTGAATACTTAATTAAAGACTATAACAAAGACGGTGGCGGTAAATATGCTGAATATTACACGCCGCACGCGGTCGCTAAAATTATGGCGGCTATTTTGGTGAATGAACCCGTTTATGATGTGAGCTGTTATGACCCATCAGCGGGTTCGGGAACATTATTGATGAATTTAGCGCACGAAATTGGTGAAGAAAACTGTACGGTTTATTCGCAGGATATTTCGCAAAAAAGTAGCAGTATGTTACGGCTAAATTTGATATTAAATAATTTAGTGTCTTCTATTCCAAATGTTATTCAAGGCAATACTATTACTTCGCCTTATCATAAACAAGGTGAACAATTAATGCGTTTTGATTATATTGTATCCAATCCGCCGTTTAAATTAGATTTTAGTGATTATGTTGCTGATTTAGATAATAAACAAAATCATCAGCGGTTTTTTGCGGGTATTCCTAAAGTACCTAATAAAGATAAAGATAAAATGGCAATTTATTTGTTATTTATTCAACACATTATGTTTTCTTTATCCGATAAAGGCAGAGCCGCGATTGTTGTGCCAACGGGTTTTATTACCGCACAAAGTGGGATTGAAAAACGTATAAGAGAGCGATTAGTGGAATTAAAAATGTTGCGCGGGGTGATTTCTATGCCCAGTAATATTTTTGCCACCACAGGGACGAATGTGTCTATTTTGTTTATTGATAAAACCAATAGCAAAGGCGATATTGTATTAATGGACGCGTCGAAATTAGGCACAAAAGTTAAAGACGGTAAAAATCAAAAAACGCTATTATCGCCCAGTGAAGAGCAGTATATTATTGATACCTTCAATCAACACCAAGCCATTGAAGATTTCACCGTAGTGGTTTCTTATGAAGCGATTAAAGAAAAGAATTATTCCTTTAGCGCGGGACAGTATTTTGAGGTGAAAATTGAATATACTGATATTTCACCCGCTGAATTTGCAGCCAAAATGACAGCGTTTCAAACTAAGCTTACTCAATTATTTGCTGAGTCGGGCGATTTAGAATGTGAGATTAAAAAGCAATTAGCTAATTTACAATTTAACGGGTAAAAACCATGTACGCCTATAAAGAAATAATAACACTGGATAATCCACAACAATTGAATTTAAAAACGCCGCTACTTTTTTAAAAGGAAAAAGAGTGGAAGTATTAATTATTGTTGAAGATGATAAAAATGAAACCGATTATGTGTTGAATAATGCTGATTTAATTTAGCAAATTGAATTATCAACACAAAATCCTAATGATAAGGAATAATAATGATTAATATAGCAATTGATGACGAAAATAAAATAACAGTTGCACAGCAATTAGGGCATCATAAAAATTTGCAAGAAACCGTTGAAAAAGCTCTCGAGTTTTATGTACAGTATTTACAACAGCAAGAATTTAAAATAGATAAGGTATTGTGTTTAAATACTTTGGAAAAAATAAAGCAAGGTGATTTTTCGGGTTTTACTGAAATAGAGGATATTGATTTTCATATTGAGAGTTTAAAGAATGAAACTCATTAAAGATGAAAATTATCAACGTAAAGAGCGGAAATTTTTTAAAAAACACCCTGAGTTACTTAATAAATACAATGAAGTCCTTAATAAATTAAAAAGTAATCCGTTTGATGCGTCATTGAAAGCGCACAAGCTTAAAGGGGAATTAAGCGAATTTTATTCATGTAGTTTGACTTATGACTATCGTATTGTTTGTGTCTTTATTATTCAAAATAACATAATTGTTTTAGTTGATATAGGGAGTCACGATGATGTTTATTAATTTTAAATTGCCTTTTGAAACATTGGCTAAAACATCGAGTGGATTATGAAATATAAAGGAATTAGCTGGGTTAAAGTATGTTTAAAACTTTCAAGTTAAAAGAAATATCTTTGTCTATAGGTAGCGGGATAACTCCAAGTAGAAGTAATAAAAATTACTGGCTAGATGGCACTATACCTTGGCTTAAAACTGAGCAATTAGGTGAACATAAAATTTATGGTACAACTGAAAAAATAACAAAATTAGCTTTAAAAGAAACGTCAATTAAGATATTCCCAGTTGATACGCTTTCTATAGCTATGTACGGCGAAGGAAAAACTAGAGGTAATGTTTCTATTCTCAAAACAGAAATGGCGACTAATCAAGCCTGTTGTAATGTGATAATTAATAAACAAAAAGCTGATTATGAATATGTTTATTACTACCTTAAAACTAAATATATTCAGCTAAGACAACTATCTTCAGGGGTACGAAAAAATTTAAATTCAAATGATATTAAAGAATTTGAAGTTAAATTACCAAATTTAGAATCACAACAAAAAATAGCCGCTGTTCTTTCAGCATTAGATGCAAAAATAGAACTGAATAATAAAATCAACAGTGAATTAGAAGCAATGGCTAAAACGCTTTATAATTATTGGTTTGTGCAGTTTGATTTTCCAAATAGTGACGGCAAGTCCTATAAAACCAGCGGCGGTAAAATGGTTTGGAATGAACAATTAAAACGCAATATTCCAGCGGATTGGGAAGTTGTTAAAATAAACGACATAATTTCAGTAAAAGATGGTACTCATGATTCCCCTAAATCACAAAATACAGGCTTTCCATTAATTACATCGAAACATTTATTAAATAGTGGAATAGATTTTAAAAATGCAAATCTGATTTCACAATCTGATTTTATTTCAATAAATAAAAGAAGTAAGGTTGAGACGGGTGATATTTTATTTTCAATGATAGGTACTATTGGCGAAATTTATAAAGTCGAAGAAAAAAATATAAATTTCGCAATAAAAAATATCGCGTTATATAAAACATCTCATAAAATAGAGTTTAAAAACTATATTTATATGTATTTGAAATCTTGTGATATGCAACGTTATATGTCGAATGTCCTATCAGGAAGTATTCAAAAATTTATAGGATTAGGAGATTTAAGAAGTATGCCCTTAATGATACCTATCAGTATTATTAAACAATTTGAAGAAAAAACTGAATCTATTTTTCAACAGATTAATAATAAAAAACTAGAAAACCAAACCCTCGCCCAACTGCGCGATTGGTTATTACCTATGCTCATGAATGGACAAGTCACTGTTATTTAAACCCAGCTTAATAAATAACCGAAGTTACGCAAGCACAGTATTATTAAATTTTAATACTACTTTACAACCAACCCACTCGCTTCAAACGCCTGTAAAGAAAAATACAAGCAATCACCACAATGCTAATCACAGTAGGATAGCTATAAGGCCAATCTAATTCAGGCATGTATTTAAAGTTCATGCCATACCAACTAAACACCATAGTAGGAATTGCCAAAATCGCCCCCCAACCTGCTAAGCGTTTAACCACTTCATTTTGCCTGACCGTTTCAAAGGTTAAGTGGACTTGCATTGCCGAAATGAGCATTTCACGCATGGCGGCAATGGATTGATTAATGCGTTTAACGTGGTCGGCAATATCGCGGAAATACACACTGACATCGGCATGAATAACCGTGCCGTGAAAGCGCATTAATTCATTACAAATATCCATTAACGGCACAATTGCATTTTGCAAAGCTAATAATTCACGTTTTAATTCATAGAGTTGCTCTAAAGTTTTCCGACTGGGACGGTATTCAAAAATAGCCGTTTCCACATTTTCAAAACGCGCTTGCAGACCATCAAGCACTGGAATGTAATTATCGACAATGCTATCCATAATGGCATACAGCGCGAAACTCGAACCTTTGGCAAGTTGCTGGGGCATGGCTTCACAACGGTCGCGCACTTTTTGATAACTCGTTGACGCGCCGTGACGCACAGAAACTAAAAAGCGCGACCCGATAAACAAATGGGTTTCACCAAAATCAACGCCATCGGCGGTTAGAAAGGCGGTGTTTAACACCAAAAATAAGCTGTCGCCGTATTCTTCTAGCTTGGGTCGTTGATGGGCTAAACAAGCATCTTCAATGGCAAGTTCATGTAAACCAAAGGTTTGTTGGATTTTACTCAGTAAGGCATTATCGGGTTCGCGCAAGCCTAGCCAGATGAAGCTATCGTCTTGCGCTAATACCTCGCTAATGTCTTCAATGCCAATGTCGCCTAAACGCTGACCTTGTTGATAGGCGACACATTTCATAATCATCGCGTTTTCAGTCATCAAAATTAGAAGCCTCTGTGTTGGCGGCATTATTTAATAAACTGTGTTCTAACGCGCTCATGCGTTCATGCAGTCGCGCAATTTCAGCCAAAACCCGCTCTTCATTCCCTTGAATTTGAACATCTTTTTGTTCCACTTGCTGCATGGATTCACTGAGTGCATTAAGGCTTTTGTCCAGTAAAGTGACCGATACCAAGGCAGTGAACAAGGAAAAAAACACTAAGCCAAATAAAATCAAGCCCGCCGCGAGCAAACGTCCAAAAAAAGAAGTCGGCACAACATCACCAAAACCGACATGAGTCATGGTCACCCACGCTGACCAAATGCCGTCTAAGACCGAGTGGATATTGGCATCGATTAAAAACAGCACTAAGCCGACAAATACTGATACCAGTATTGCCAATAAAATTAAATAAACCAAAGGTTTAGATTTAATTATCTCAACTCTGAGTTGATTGCCCCAATGAAGAGCCTTATAACATTCTGTAAACGAAAGCATAATAATAATTCCTATAGCTGATTTAAGTGATAACTGCTTTTTGCTCACCATAAAACTCGCTAAGCAGTTAGGGCATGATAACAAAAAGCCTCATGGTCATAAAAATAATCAGGACTTTCTAGGCGCAATGATTAATTATTGCATTAAATAAAACAAGTTGTTTCTTATTTATAAGTTTATTGTTACGAAATCCTTACGCTAACCCGCCTAAAATTCCCCAAATCGAACACGCTTGGGGAATTGTCATGATAATAAAAAAAGTCTTTACGTTATCAGTTATTACATTGACAGTAATTATTCTTTTTATCTCTTGGTACTATCAAACCCTGCATCATCCTATTGAACTTTCAGGTCAGGCGCAAGGCACAAGCTACCATTTCAAATTAGTTATTAATAGTCGTGCAATTAAACAGACTGATATTGAACAAGCTATTAATATCAGCTTAGCTGAATTAGATAGCAGTCTATCTAATTATCGCGATGATTCTGCTATAGCGCGGATTAATCAACAAGAAACTAGCCAATGGATTTATGTTTCTAAAGAAATACTCAATCTATTAATTATTGCCCAAGAAGTCTATCAAAAATCCTCAGGCTGTTATGACTTAACCGTAAAACCCTTGTTTGATATATGGGGTTTTTCACGTCATCAAAATCGAATTCCGAGTAGCAAAGAAATTGAAGCCGTATTACCGCATATTGGTATGGCTTTAATTGAAATTGATAAAAATAATTTGCGGATTAGAAAAAAAGATACGCAAGTTAAAATTGATTTATCCTCCATTGCTCAAGGTTATAGTGTCGGGGTTATTGCTCATCTTTTAGAAAAAATGGGTATTACTCATTATTTAGTTGAAATAGGCGGTGAAATGCTAGTTAAAGGTCACAAAGCCAATGGTGATAATTGGCATATTGCCGTGCAGACTCCCACGCCATTAACACAAACTATTCAAAAAATAATTGAAATAAAACAAGAGCAGGGCTTAGCGATTATGACCGCTGGGACATATCAAAACTTTTTTGAATTAGACGGGCAGAGTTATTCACATATTATTAATCCTAAAACAGGACAACCTATTAATCATCATTTACGCTCTGTCACCGTTATTCATCAAGACCCAACGTGGGCAGATGCGTGGGATACCGCATTATTATGTATGGGCGAGCAAGCCGCTATGCAAATCGCTGAAAAAGAAAAACTCAGCGTATTATTAATTTATGAAGAAAATAATCAATTAAAAGAATATAGCAGTTCTGCATTTAAGGATTATCAATAATATTGGAGGTCAGGCTTTGCCTGATAGGTTCAGGCA
>JBAQSX010000082.1:0-14303 GCA_049296695.1 Methylococcaceae bacterium
ACACTACATAACTGCACGCTATCAGCACCTGCCAACAAAGCTTTTAAAATTTCAGGCGCGTTATGAAAACCGCCCGTGACTGCCAACGATAACGGCACCCGTCCATATAATAATGCCGTCCAATGAATACGCAACAAGGCTTCTTGAGGGATAGATAAGTGTAGCGAAGGCACAACTTCTAAGGTTTCTAAGTCAATATCGGGTTGATAAAAACGATTAAATAACACAATACCCGCAGCACCCGTTACCGCTAAACGGTTTGCAAAATGCAGGGGCGCGTTAAATTGCGCCGATAATTTCATGGCAATAGGAATGCTCACTTGTAATTTTAACGCCTCTAATACGGCTAAATAACGCTCTTCCACCGCTTCACTGCTATCTTCGAGATTGGCGGCCAAATAATAGCTGTTGAGTTCTAATGCGTCCGCACCTGCTTGTTGGCATTGCTTGCCATAATCCACCCAACCCCCCAATGACGTACCGTTTAAGCTGGCAATCACAGGAATACTCAGCGAAGCTTTGAGTTTATGTATTTGTTCTAAATAGCTTTCCGCATAGCTTTTTAAATGATAAGGTACAGGATGAAAAGAATCGGCTTCACCGTGACCTAAGGCTTGCGCGTCAAAAAATCGCGCCGCATGACGCGCTTCATTTTCCACTTTCTCTTCAAATAAAGAATACATCACAATAGCCGCCGCACCCGCATCTTCTAAACGTTGCGCATCGGCTATATTTTTGCTTAAAGGCGATGCCGAAGGCACTAAAGGATTTTTTAATTTTAAACCAAGGTAAGTGGTACTTAAGTCAGTCATGACGCGCTCCTGATTAATAGGAAAGTGTTAATTAATTAAAATTATAGCTTATTGACAGGCTTTAGCATTATTTTTAATAGTTAAATCACTATGGGCTTTTTTCAATTGTTGGGTTTTTTCAAAAATATCAACACTGCCTTTTATAAATACATAACGTTGCGCTTGATTTTTATAGAAAGGATTTAATTGGGCATGAATACCTTTCGCTAATAATTGCTGTTGCAAATTAGTGGCATTAGCTTCACTTTTAAATAAACCTAAAGAAAGATTACCTTTATAATCACCGTCTCTTAATTGATAAAAATCATTAATACCATGACTTCTTAAAAATTGCGTGGCTAATGCCAGTTTAATACCTGCATTGACGGGATAATAAACTAAATAACTACTGGGTGTTTGTTTATTATTACTAACAACACGCAAGCTCTTTTTAAAATCACCGACTTGTTTTAACCATTGTTTATAATCGCTATCATTATTAAAGGGTCCTACTTCATAACAATGTGCAGTTTCAATAACAGGGGGTTTAAGCGCGGCGATTTTAGTTTTATTATTATTTACTTTTTCTTTAATTTCGGGTGGCGCGATAATCGGTGTTTTTAACGTTTTACTATCCATTAAAACTTCGGCTTTATGAGTATCTGCGATAATGGCTGGTTTGTTTTCTGGTGGAATTATAACGGGATTGGTTTTTTCTTTAATAGGATTAGCAATAGGTGCGATAATAGGCGTTTTTAAAATTTTATTATCCACTAAAACCTCAGCTTTATGAGTATCTACGATAATGGCTGGTTTGTTTTCTGCTGGAATGACAACGGAATTGGTTTTTTCTTTAATTGAATTAGTAATAGGTGCGACTGGTGGCGTTTTTAACGTTTGTGTATTAGCTAAAATCTCGCTAGCGTTATTAGGTGCGACAGCTAATGACGCTTGCTCAGTTTTGAGTTCACTGACTAACAAAATAGCTTCTTGATTGCTTTGAGTATCTTGCTCAGTATTTGTTGCTAACATATCAACCGCACCTGATTTATATTCCCACATAAATAGTGCAATGTTGGCTATTATCAAAAGCAATACTAGAATTCTCATGCCTTAATTCTCTTCTGCTATTAAAGCCAAACCGCGTAATACTAAATCATTATCAATTATCACGCTTTGCTTTAAATGTGCGCTAATACTTTGGGCATCACCGCCCGTTATTAAAAAAGTTATTTCACTCGATACTAATTGTGCCATGACATAATCAATAAAACCCACCGCCATGGCTAATGTGCCTTGGGCAATTGCCGCTTGGGTATTATTAGCCAAAGTAAACTCAGTAATGGTTTGCTGTTGGGTAATTATAGGCAGTTGTTGTGTCGCTTTATTTAAAGCGGTTTGCATTAAATTCAAACCTGTACTAATTAAACCGCCTTGATGCACACCTTGCGCGTCAACCACATCGATGGTAATTGCCGTGCCACAATCAATTACGCAAACCGCGCCATTATAAAGCCGCGTTGCCGCCAATACTGCCAACCAACGATCCACGCCTAATTTTTCAGCTTGTGCATAAGCATTTTGCACTCCAAAAGCTTGCGCGGTGGACTTTGCCATCATAATGTCCAGCCCTTGCCATAAGTTTGCAACAACGCTCTGCACTATAGCCAGTAAAGGCGTTGCCCCGACACAAGCGATATATACGCCTTGCGGTTGCAAATCTGCCCACGCTTCACGCAAGTTTTGAGCATTGAGTTGATGATTGCTCAAAGCGTGGCTAGTTTGTATTACGCCTTTACCAGACATCGCCCATTTAAGGCGACTATTACCCATGTCGATTAATAAGTTCACGCGCTAAAACTCAGTTCGCCGCTGGCAAAACTTTGAATTGTGCCATCACTGCGTTGCAAACGTAATAAACCATTATCATCAATACCGCGCACAATACCTTCAATGCGTTGCTCACCGATAAACACAGTCGCGCTTTGATTGGCTAAAGCGTCATAACTGCGCCATTGTTCAAGATAAGCACTTAAACCGACTTGTTCAAAACTGGCTAATACGGGCAAGCAATGATTTAACAAAGTCGCCGCTAATTGATTACGCGCTAAGCTTTTTTTACCCGTGAGCTGACTTAAATCCGTCCACGCTTGATTAATGTGTTCACCCGCGATTTTAGGCATGGCTAAATTTAAACCCAAACCCACCACAGCTGTGCATAAGCCATCATTTTCGCCTGAGATTTCAATTAAGATGCCGCCTAATTTTTTGCCATTACCGATAATATCGTTGGGCCATTTTAAGCCAATGGCAAGCGGGGTTTGTAAAAATTCGCCATGTTCATGCAAGGCATTCAGCACTGCCACGCCCATTGCTAAACTCAAACCCGCTAATGCAGACGAGCCTTGGCTAAATTGCCATAACATCGATAAATAGATATTACTACCAAAAGGTGAAATCCAGTGTCGTCCGCGCCGTCCTTTACCCGCGCTTTGATGCTCAGTAAAACAGACTGTCCCCGATGTCGCGCCTTGCTTTGCTTGCTCTAGCAAATAAGTGTTGCTTGAGTCTAATTGATCGTGCAGTTCTAATGTTTGCAACAAAGTGTTGGCTGGCGCGTTTAACTGCGCGGTGATTTTTTCAGCGGATAATAATTCCAATGGTCGGGTTAATTTATAACCCTTGCCACGCACCGCAACATGTCCTAAACCCAGTTCTGACAAGCTTTCAATGTGCTTCCACACAGCAGCCCGACTGCTGTCCAAAGCCAAGGCTAGCTCTGTGCCTGAATGAAAATCGCCATTGGCTAAAATGTTTAAAATTGTTTTTTGTTTACTTGAAAGACGCATGATTGCACAAACCATATAATCATCATTAATGCTTCACTCTATCATGTTCGCGTGTAGCGGGTAAGCGTTGCTTATTAACTGAAGTTATGCAAATGTTGTAGTGCAATATATTTGCCCCTAATAACAAACAATTGTTACCAAAGGGCAAAAAATATTTTGCCCCTACCGTTTTATTATTTTTGCGTAACTCCAGTTAAATAAATAAAACACCGCTTTGTTAGTCTGCCAAACAGGCGCATTGTATAATTCAGCGCATCATTTATCCTCACTTAAGGAAACCTCATGACTCTTGAAAAAAATGCACTTCGCCATCGTGGCATTTATTTATTACCTAATTTATTTACCACAGGGGCATTATTTGCAGGGTTTTACGCCATTACTTCTGCCATTGGTGGACGTTATGAAACGGCGGCAGTGGCGATATTTATTGCCATGATTTTAGACAGCCTAGACGGCAGAGTAGCACGCCTGACCAACACCCAAAGTGAATTTGGGGCGCAATACGATAGTTTATCTGACATGGTTTCCTTTGGCGTTGCCCCTGCTTTGGTGATGTATTTATGGGCATTTACTTCATTGGGCCGAGTCGGCTTATTTGCCGCTTTTGTACATACCGCTGGTGCGGCATTGCGTCTGGCGCGATTTAATACCCAAATTGCCTCTGCTGATAAACGTTATTTTCAAGGCTTGCCCAGTCCTGCGGCGGCGGCAATTTTAGCGGGTTTTATTGCCTTGTCATTAGATCAGGGTTATAACGGCGAGAGTTTTAAATACTTAGCTTTATTATTAACCATTAGTACAGGTTTATTAATGGTCAGTAATTTTCGTTATTCGAGTTTTAAAGAAATTGATTTAAAAGGCAGAGTGCCTTTTGTGATGACCATTATTGTGATGTTAGTCATTGCTTTTGTTATGGCGCAACCGCAAACCATGTTATTTTTATTATTCCTAGGCTATGCCATTTCAGGGCCTGTTTTTACTTTAGTTATGCGCCGCAAACGCCGATTACAAGCGCGGAAAACAGCACAATAATACGTTGACTCCTATCCTTAAGATGTTTTTTAACACAAAAAAGAGTATCATCAAACTTCCCCTAAAAAAATACTATTATTAAAACACTTGAGGAGGAATTATGGGGCAGGTCACTGAATTATTTGTCATTATGTTGATTGTAGCCGCAGGGGCATTCGCGCCGCTGGGTTATTTTATTTATCAATACACCAAGAAAAAAGGTGAACCTTTTGGCGAAATAGAACCACATGGCGACAAGCCTTCAGTGGTTAATGATTTTGCTGAAAGTGTAATTCATTTTATCAAAGCCAAATTAGGTAAAGCCTAATTTAATGATTAACGCGCTATTTATGATGAGGATAAATAGTGCGTTAATTTTAAATGCAAACCTAGATACCGTCCTTTTATCTAAAATTCTTAATTAGCCCTGCTTTTGTAATTTAGCATAATAAAAGCCATCTTGATTTAAAGACCCCGTTAAAATCTGCCGTCCATGTGGTCGTGCTATTCCCCAATCAGCGATAATCTCTAATTCAACAGCATCACTGTTTTCATTTAGAAACTCAGCAATTTGCGCCTCATTTTCTTGTTTTAAAACTGAGCAACTGGCATAAACTAAAATACCATTGGGTTTTAATAATTGCCACGCGGCAGTTAATATTTGTTTTTGCAATTGTGCTAAAGCGTCAATATCGTCAGCACGGCGCAATAATTTAATATCAGGATGACGGCGAATAACCCCTAAAGCAGAACAGGGCGCGTCTACTAATATACGCTCAAATAATTGCCCATCCCACCATTCATTAATTTGTACAGCATCGGCAGTTATTAATGTAGCTGTTAATTTTAAACGTTGCAAATTCTCACGCACCCGCTGCATTCGATTATCATCATTATCAATAGCGACGACTTCTTTTAAATCAGTTTGATATTCTAAAATATGGGTAGTTTTACCACCCGGTGCGGCGCATAAATCTAAAACCCGTTGCCCTGCTTGTAAATCTAATAACTCAGCGGCTAATTGCGCGGCACTGTCTTGTACAGAGATTAAGCCTTCTGAAAAATAAGGCAGACTGGTGACGGCTACAGGCTTTTCTAATTGAATGGCACTAGGGCAATGTTTTAAAGCCGTAGCATTAATATTGAATTCAGCGAGTTTTAATAAATAATCTTCACGACTTATTTTATGGATATTTAAACGTAATACTAAAGGCGGGGCTTCATTATTGGCTTTTAAAATAGCGTCGGCTTGTTCAGACCAATCGTTTTCAATGCGTTCAATTAACCATTGCGGATGACTTAAATGAGCGATTTTATGATTATCAGCACGCGCTTCTAAAACTTCACTTTCGCGTAAATAACGGCGTAATAAAGCATTTAATAAGGATTTAGCCCACGGTGTTTTTTTTGCCGCTTGCACGGTTTCAGAAACAGCGGCGTGGTCTTTAACGCGCATTAAACTTAATTGATATAAACCCAATAAAGCTAATAATTTAATTTCTAAATCTTTATCTTTTAGCGGTTTGTCTAATAATAAAGACAAAATAAAATCTAAACGCTGATAATGACGGCACACGCCATAACACAGGGCTTGGACAAAACTTTGTTCTTTGGGGTCTTTGAGTGTGGGTAATAATTGCGCTAAAGCAGAGGTTAAAGACTGACCGTCTGCTATAACTTTAACTAAGACTTGCGCGGCAAGTTTGCGGGTATTCATGACAGCACCACGCCATCGATGCTATGGGCATTTAAAAACGCGCCAGCATCTATGCGTTTGCCGTTGGGGAGTTGCAGTTGTTGCAAACGTAATACGCCTTTACCTGTCTGCACATCGATGTGTTTTTGTTTAACGCTGACAAGTCCCGCCACACCTGTGCTAGTGCTGTCGATAAGTTCGGCTTGCCAGATTCTTAACACTTGCTCTTTATAATGGGTTTGCGCCACGGGCCATGCGTTTAAACCTCTAATTTTTCTATCGATAATTTCAGCGGTTTGTGACCAGTCAATATCGGCTTCACTTTTTTGCAGTTTTTCAGCATAAGTCACTAAAGACTCGTCTTGTTCTTGGGCTATGGCACTGCCGTCTATTATTTTGGGCAAGACTTTGTTTAAGCCAAGCGCACCCAAAACTGCCAACGCGTCATGCACTGAACTGGCAGTATCATCGGTTTTGATGATGTATGCTTCTTTATGTAACATTGCACCAGCATCTAATTTAAGAGCCATACGCATAATGGTCACGCCTGTGGTTTTGTCGCCTGAAATAATAGCGCGTTGAATAGGCGCGGCACCGCGCCAGCGCGGTAATAATGAACCGTGAACATTAATACAGCCCAAACGCGGTACATCTAAAGCCGCTTGGCTGAGAATCATGCCGTAAGCCACCACTATCATTAAATCGGCATTAAAGGCTTGCAGTTCGGCTAATGCTTCGGGGGTTTTTAGGGTTAAAGGTTGTAATACAGGGATATTGTGTTGCAAAGCAAGCTGTTTGACGGGACTGGCTTGAGGCTGTCTGCCACGACCTGCGGGTCTGTCGGGTTGGGTATAAACCGCGCACAGCTCATGCTCAGAGTCAATAAGGGCTTGCAGGCTGGGAACGGCAAAGTCTGGCGTTCCCGCAAAAATTATTTTCATTGGATTTTTTTAAGTGAATAGGACTTAAGCGGATTGACGGTGCATTTTTTCAAGCTTGGTGCGAATGCGTTGCCGTTTGAGTGAGGATAGATAATCGACAAATAATTTGCCTTCTAAATGATCCATTTCATGTTGAATGCACACGGCGAGTAATTCAGTGGCTTCAAGTTCAAAGGCGTTGCCATCGGTATCAAAGGCTTTAATGCGAATATGTTCGGCGCGTTTTACTTTTTCATAAAAAGTCGGCACTGATAAACAACCTTCTTCAGATTCTTTAACGCCATCTTTAGCCATTAATTGTGGATTAATTAAACATAAAGGCTCATTTTTGTCTTCGCTCACATCAATGACAATCACGCGAAAATGCACATTCACTTGGGTTGCCGCCAGCCCCACGCCCTTGGCATCGTACATGGTTTCTAGCATATCTTTCACTAGGGTTTTGAGCTTAGCATCGAATACTTTAACCTCAGCGGCTTTTTTGCGTAGCCTCTCATCGGGAAATTCGAGAATAGAAAGGGTTGCCAACACTGTCTCCTGAAATAATTGAATAGTGGAATTCTAGCTGAATTCAGTTAAACTTTGAATGTACTCGATTAAATAAAGACTAGCTAGGAATTATTATGTTTTCGCGCACTCGCTTTGCCGTGGTTCTTGCCTTGTTACTCAGTCATAGTGTTGTGGCTGAGCCTTTGCAACTCAATCCCGATCATCCCAATACCTATACGGTAGTGCCACGCGATACCCTGTGGGATATAGCCGCTAAGTTTTTGCAACATCCGTGGCAATGGCCGCAGTTGTGGCAGTTAAATAG
The DNA here is from genome assembly GCA_049296695.1 of Methylococcaceae bacterium. Classification (GTDB taxonomy): domain Bacteria; phylum Pseudomonadota; class Gammaproteobacteria; order Methylococcales; family Methylomonadaceae; genus UBA10906. The sequence goes on from JBAQSX010000082.1 coordinate 8,103, forward strand.
TGAGATTAAAAATCCTAATTTAATTTATCCAAACGATGTGTTGCGTTTGGTGATGATTGAAGGGCAACCGCAACTGAGTTTATCGCGCCACGCGCCTAAAATGACCGCGCAAGGCACTTGCGTGTTTGTCGAAGGTGATGCCAATCATCAGCGGGTAGATTTAGCCCAAGGTAAAGACGGTCATCTATCGCCTTGTATTCGTGAAAGCGCGATTGAAACGCCTGTTAAAATGATTCCCTTGGCAACCATTGCCGCTTATTTAAGTTCGCCTAAAGTAGTTAGTAATATTGAACTAGCGCAAGCACCGCATATTGTTGATTTTGCAGGGGAACATTTAATTACGGGCGCGGGGGATAGGATTTATGTTCGCGCAATTAATCAGACCAATACCCCAGCTTATACCGTGTACCGCGCAGGTCAGCCTTATATTGATCCCAATACAGGTGAACTGTTAGGTTATGAAGCCACTTATATTGCCGAGGCTAATCTCGAAAAAACAGGCGACCCTGCTACGCTCATCATTACCAAATCATCCCAAGAATTATTAATGGGTGATAGATTAATGCCTGACGATGATGAATCGCTGATGTTGGATTATTTTCCAAGGCCACCCGAAAAACCCATTACGGGCAGTATCATCAGTGTGTTAGATGGTGTCAATCAAGTGGGTAAATATGACGTAGTGGTGATTAATAAAGGCACGCGTGATGGCATTTTAGCAGGTCATGAATTGACGGTTTATCACAAAGGTCAAAAAGTCGTTGATTTATTTAGTTCTAAGAAAAATGACGAGGTTAAACTACCCGATGAGCAAGCGGGAACTTTAATGGTGTTTCGTCCTTTTGAAAAGGTCAGCTACGCGCTGATTATGAAAGCTAATATGGCAATCCACGTCTTAGACAAAGTACAAAGCTTCTGAACACTATTACCGCTGATTTGAAATACTGGCTCGCCTTATTGCGTATTCCGCGCTTGGGTTGCCGTACTTTTCTTAAATTATTAAAAACCCACAGCCCTGAACAATTATTCAGTGAATCTAAAGTGGCATTGCTGGCATTAGGTTTACATGAAAGCATTGTTCAGAGCTTGCTCAATCCTGATTGGTCACGCGTTGAAGCGGACTTATTGTGGCTTGAACAAACGCCACAATGCCATGTTTTAACCATTGAGCATCCGCTTTATCCCGCGCAACTCCTAGAAATTAGTAATCCGCCGCCGCTGTTATTTGTACGCGGCAAACCTGAAATACTGCGTTTGCCACAAGTTGCCATTGTGGGCAGTCGTAATCCTTCCGCGCAAGGTATGGAAACTGGGTTTCAGTTTGCTAAAGCTCTGAGTGAAAAAGGTTTGGTGATTACTAGCGGTTTGGCATTGGGCATTGATGCCGCAAGTCATCAAGGGGCATTAGCCGCTAAAGGTTTGACCATTGCCGTCACTGGCACGAGTTTAGATAGGGTTTATCCGTCTAAACACAAAGACTTAGCCACGCAAATTGTGCAAACTGGCGCGTTAGTGTCTGAATTTCCACCCAACACAGTGGCTAAAGCCAGTAATTTTCCGCAACGTAATCGTATTATCAGTGGCTTGTGTCGTGGTTTGCTGGTAGTTGAAGCGGCAAAAGATAGCGGTTCATTAATTACTGCTCGGTTTGCTTTAGAACAAAACCGCGAAGTGTTTGCCATTCCCGGTTCAATTCATAATCCTTTAGCGCGAGGCTGTAATGCTTTGATTCGTGAAGGGGCAAAGCTAGTCGAAACCACGCAAGATATACTTGAAGAATTAAACTATAAAATTCAAATAGATAAAAAATCATCGTCTACAAGTACACAATCAACACTTGACCTAGAGCAGCAAACACTATTGAATCTTGTGCAATTTAGTCCGACATCGATAGACAATTTGGTGGAATTAACGGGTAAATCCACCGATATTCTTGTCTCAGGATTGCTGATTTTAGAATTACAAGGCTATTTAGCAGCAACTGCCAGCGGTTGCTATACACGCATAAAATGAACGGTAAACACTAATGAAAGAAAACATCTTTGATGTCTTGATGTACTTATTTGAAAACTATATGGATGATGACATCGATATGCTACCGCATAGCGAAGCCATTAAAACTGAACTACACGAAGCGGGTTTTGAACAATTAGAAGTGATTAAAGCCTTTGATTGGTTAGAGTCTTTAACTGAGCAACGCAATATAAAACCCAGTGCCTCACCCACGTTTCGTATTTTTTGCGCCCAAGAAATTGCCAAACTCGATGCCGATAGCCTTGATTTAATTATCTTTTTAGAACACAAAGGTATTTTAAGTTCGACCAATCGTGAACTGGTGATTGACCGTGCTATGGCGTTAGAACATGAAGATATTTCAGTCGATAAGCTCAAATGGATTGTGCTTATGGTGTTGCTCAGCCAACCCGATGAAGAACTGGCATTTTCGCGCATGGAAGACATTGTTTATGATTTAGCTCCGTCTTATTTGCATTAAGCATAAAGCAACTAGGGCGACTTTAGTCGCCCTTCTGTTTTAATGCTCTTTGTGATTATTAACCACTCTCTCAAATCCGACTATATTGCTTAAATAATGACTAAAAATCTTGTCATCGTAGAATCACCCGCTAAAGCTAAAACTATTGAAAAATACTTAGGTAAAGATTTTCAAGTGTTAGCCTCGTATGGTCATGTGCGTGATTTAATTCCCAAAGAAGGCGCGGTCGATCCCGAACATGATTTTGCCATGAAATATGAGCTAATCGAACGCAACCAACGCCATGTCCAAGCGATTAGCAAAGCCTTAAAAACCGCCGACACCCTCTATCTTGCCACCGATCCTGACCGCGAAGGCGAGGCAATTTCGTGGCATTTATATGAATTGCTTAACGAAAAAAAGCTCTTAAAAGACAAGCCGGTGCATCGGGTGGTGTTTCATGAAATCACCAAAAAAGCGGTCACTGAGGCAATCGCCCATCCTGAAAGCTTGGCATTAAATTTAGTCAATGCCCAACAAGCGCGTAGAGCCTTAGATTATTTAGTAGGCTTTAACTTATCGCCCTTATTGTGGAAAAAAATTCGCCGTGGGCTGTCCGCAGGACGCGTACAAAGTCCTGCTTTGCGTATGATTGTGTCGCGTGAATTGGAAATTGAAGCCTTTAAAACCCGCGAATACTGGACGCTACACGCTGATTTAGTGGCCGTCACTCAAGCGTTTAAAGCCAAACTGACCCATTTTGATAGCAAAAAACTTTCTCAATTTAGCATTCAAACCGCTGAACAGGCAGAAACGACTAAGCAAACGCTAGTTATTGCCGCGCAAGGCAAACTTACGGTTAGCAAATTAGAAAAGAAACAGCAAAAACGCCAACCCGCGCCGCCGTTCACTACTTCAACTTTGCAACAAGAAGCGGCGCGAAAACTGGGTTTTACCACCAAACGCACTATGTCCGTGGCGCAACAGCTTTATGAAGGCATCGACATCGGTGGCGAAACCGCTGGCTTAATCACTTATATGCGTACTGATTCATTGCATTTATCAGTCGATGCGGTTGCTGATATTCGTGAACTAATCGCGGAGCATTATGGCAAAGACAACGTACCCAAAGAACCGCGCGAATTTAAAACTAAATCCAAAAATGCCCAAGAAGCTCACGAAGCGATTCGTCCCACAGTAGCGGCGCACAGCCCGCAACAGTTAAAAGGGCATTTAAGCGCAGAACAATTCAAGCTTTATGAATTAATCTGGCAAAGAACCATTGCCTGTCAGATGGTTCACGCGACTTTAAACAGTGTTGCCATTGATTTGCAATGTGGTGAAGGGGCGCATGTGTTTAGGGCGACAGGTTCTAGCATTGCCAATGCAGGTTTTATGGCGGTGTATTTAGAAGGCAAAGACGACAGCAAAGAAAGCGACGATAAAGAAAGCTTCTTACCGCCTTTGGCTGAGGGTGATAGCGTTCAATTAAACACCGTACTGGCAGGACAACATTTCACCGAACCACCGCCGCGTTATGGTGAGGCTAGCTTAGTCAAAGCCTTAGAAGAACATGGCATCGGTCGACCTTCGACTTACGCGACTATTATTTCTACTTTGCAACAACGTGAATACGTCACCTTAGAAACTAAACGCTTTCACCCAACTGACGTAGGGCGCATTGTAAATAAGTTTTTAACCGAGCATTTTGCCAAATATGTTGATTATGACTTTACTGCCAATTTAGAAGACGAATTAGACGCAGTGGCTCGCGGTGAAAAAGATTGGATTCCGTTAATGCACGCCTTTTGGCAACCGTTCACTACCTTAATTAAAGAAAAAGACAGTAGCGTGCAACGCAAAGATGTCACCCAAGAAGCCATTGATGAAAACTGCCCCGAATGCGGTAGTCCTTTATCAATACGCTTAGGACGTAACGGGCGGTTTATTGGTTGCACTAAATACCCTGATTGTTCTTATACGCGCAATCTCAATGACGATAACGCCGCGCCACAAGAAACCGAAACCGTCGAAGGACGAGTTTGCCCTGAATGCGCATCACCTTTAGTTTATAAAACAGGGCGTTATGGCAAGTTTATTGGTTGCAGTGGCTATCCTAAATGTAAGCACATTGAACCGCTAGAAAAACCCCAAGATACAGGGGTTGAATGTCCGCAATGCAAAAAAGGCTCAATTCTCAAACGCAAAGCGCGGAGCGGTAAGATATTTTATTCTTGTTCGGATTATCCTAAATGCAATTACGCTTTATGGAACGCACCGATTAAAGAAGAATGTCCCGATTGTCATTGGCCCATTTTAACGGTGAAAGAAACTAAAAGCCGTGGCGTGGAAAAAGTTTGTCCTCAAAAAGGTTGTTCTTATGCAACGCCCTATGAAGGCGATCCTTTGGATGTGAATGGGACAGCTTAAGGTATTGGTAGAGACGCTGCACTGCAACGTCTGTACAAGCGCATAATAATAAATCACGAATTTTTTAAAACAAAAAAGCCAGTTTGATTTAAATCAAACTGGCTTTTTTTATTAAGGCTAATACCTTATAAATTACAACACAAAATCATTAGCAGTTAATGTAGCTTTATTGCTGATGATAATAATAAAATCATAATTTCCATCGCCATCAATATCACCTTCAATTTGAGTACCATAAGAACTCGCTAAGCAACTCAATTCGCCAGAGCTATAACTAAAAGCATTGGCATCTATAAAAGAAAAAGTCTGATTACCTGCCATATTAACATTAGCATCTATTGCCGATAAATCAATTTTATCGCCTGTGCTAAAATCAGTAATGCGCTCAGCATTATAAGCTTGACCTGTTATTTCATCGACTGAATTAAATTTAAAAACATCATTACCCGCGCCGCCTGTTAAAGTATCATTACCTAAATTAGCCATTAAGGTATCATTACCATCACCGCCATTTAAAGAATCTGTACCGTAATTACCTACTAATACATCATCTCCAGCTAAACCGCTTAAAGTGTCATTACCATTAGTACCTGTTAGCGTATCGTTATTGGTCGTACCCGTTAAATTTTTATTTAACGCAAAATGAAAAATATGTGATCCCGTAGCAGTTTCTTCAATTACTGAGTTATTTGCGTATAAATACAAATCATAATTAGCTATTTTATCGCCATTAGTATCAATAGCTAAACTATTATTTGTAGCGCTTATTTCATTAGCAATACCTGAAAAGCCTTTGCCTATACCGGCAAAACTCAAGCCCGCTATTGCAGATAAATCAATACTATCACCCACAGTAAAATCATTAATGTGTTTGTTCATTAATTCATTTATTGAATTAAATTTAAAAACATCATTACCATTACCGCCCGTGAGACTATCATAACCCCAACCACCTATTAGCGTATCATTACCTATGCCGCCATTTAAAGTATCAGAGCCATAATTGCCTGTTAATAAATCATTACCCGCCAAACCGCTTAAGCTATCATTACCATTAGCCCCCGTTAGGGTATCATTATTAGCTGTACCATTTAGAATTTGACTAGCGGCTATTTGAAAAATATGCGAGCCTGTTGCGGTTTCTTCAAGCGTTGCATTAATATATAAATACGGTAGTGCTTCAAAAGAGTAGGAACGTCCAACGGCATGGATGCCGAAATCCAGAAACCACGGATGGTAATTGTTATAAATACATCCCTGTAACTGGATTCCAGCATCCCTGCTGGAATGACATCGTA
>JBAQSX010000083.1:0-34606 GCA_049296695.1 Methylococcaceae bacterium
TAAAAAAAGTAGCCGTGAAATAAATCCACGGCTACTTTTTATAATTAACTCAAGTTTTATTGTCCACGAAAAGCACAAAAGACACGAAAAATAAAAGTTCGTGCTTTTTGTGTTTTTCGTGGAAAAATTTTAAGAATAAGTCGGCGTAAAGGCTTGCTCAGGATTAGTCACTGGCTCATTGGTTACGCTATCCCAATAAGGCGATAATTTACGCAAAGTCGCCACAATTTGCGGCATTACTTTTAATACTTCATCGACTTCGTGCATGGTGTTATAGCGCGAAAACGAAAAGCGAATTGTGCCATGTGCGGCGGTATAAGGAATATTCATAGCACGCATCACATGTGAAGGCTCTAATGAACCCGAAGTACACGCACTGCCACTCGAAGCCGCAATCCCTGCTTTGTTGAGCAACATTAAAATCGCCTCACCTTCAATGTATTCAAAGGCAATATCGGTGGTATTGGGCAAGCGATTGGTTAAATCCCCAGTGACAAAACAATGCGGTATTTGCTCAGTAATGCCTCGCTCTAAACGGTCACGCATGGCTTTGACTTGGGTGTTTTCATATTCAATAAAATGCTGAGCTAATTCACAGGCTTTGCCCAAACCCGCAATCGCGGCGGTGTTTTCTGTGCCTGCGCGTCTGCCGCGTTCTTGATGACCGCCGCGCAATAACGGACGATAACGCGTACCGCGTCTTAAATACAACACGCCTATGCCTTTGGGCGCGTGTAATTTATGACCCGACAACGACAACATATCGATTTTAGTGTCTTGCAACATCATCGGAATTTTGCCCACCGCTTGCACCGCGTCGGTGTGAAACATCACCCCCGCTTCATGCGCCATTTCAGCCATTTCTACCACAGGAAATAATGTGCCTGTTTCGTTGTTTGCCCACATCACCGAAACGATAGCGACTTGATCAGAGAGCATGTTTTTATAGGATTGCAAATTGAGTCGCCCGACTCTATCCACAGGTAAGCGGTGAATGGTGTAGCCGTCTTTTTCTAAGCTTTCGCACAAATTTAAAATCGCGGGGTGTTCAACGGTGGTGGTGATAATTTCTTTTTTATGCGGTTGTGCTTTAATCGCTGACAAAATCGCCGTTGAGTTGGATTCTGTGCCGCAAGAAGTGAAGATGATTTCTGAATCATGTTCACAGCCAATCAATTCTTGCACTTGTTGCCGCGCTTGCTTAATGCCTTTTGCCACACCATCGGCAAATTTATGAATGGATGAGGGATTGCCATATTTTTCAGTGAAATAAGGAATCATCACATCAACCACCGCAGAATCGACTTTGGTGGTGGCGTTGTTGTCTAAGTAAATGTCGCTCATGACTTACGCCTCTATGTTGACCAGTTTGGACATTTCCGATGCGGGTACGACTTTCAAAAACTCGCCCAGCACTTCCATCAAGCGTTGTTGAATCCCTGAAATAGTCATTGCCGCCATCTGGCATCCATTACACGCTCCCGTCATGTTGACATACACGGTGTTGCCAATCACTTCGACCAATTCCACATCACCGCCATCAAGCATTAATTGCGGTCTTAAAGAATCTAACACCTGCTCAATTTTTTTCATGCGCTGTACGCTGGTGAGCGGTTTTTTATCTTCTTTGGGTTTAGCCACTTCAATTGATGCGGCTGCGGGGTCGAATTTTTCGCCTTTTTCGGCTAAGACTTTTTCTAAAATTGCTTCAATATCTTCATGACACGCCGCGCAACCGCCGCCTGCTTTAGTAAAGTTAGTGACATCTTCAACGGTGCGTAATTTATTGGCCCAGACCATTTCTTCAATCATCACCGCGTCAATGGCAAAACATTTACAAATCAACGCGCCTTCTTCGTGGTCATCACGCCATTCTTCACCACGATAATTGGCCACCGCCGCTTGCAAGGCTTCGCGTCCCATTACTGAGCAGTGCATTTTTTCAGGGGGTAGACCGTCTAGTTCTTTGGCAATGTCTTGATTAGTGACTTTTAACGCTTCATCTAAAGTCATGCCTTTAATAATTTCAGTTAAAACTGAAGATGAAGCAATCGCAGAGCCGCAACCAAAAGTTTGAAAGCCAGCGGCTTCAATCACTTCAGAGTCTGGATTAACTTTTAAGGTTAAGCGCAACGCGTCACCACAACTAATTGAACCCACTTCGCCAATCGCGTTAGCATCAACGACTGCGCCTGCATTTTTGGGGTTAAAAAAATGTTCTTGGACTTTTTCAGAATAATCCCACATGACCGTTCTCCTTTAGGCGCAAGTGTTAAATGAAGACCCGCACGCACAGCTTTTCACTGCGTTGGGGTTACTGAATTTAAAGCCTGAACCTTCTAGGCTATCTAAAAAGTCAACCGACATGCCTTCTAGTCTGGGTAGACTTTCGGCATCAACAAACACTTTTACATCACCGTATTCGATAACGGTGTCTGTTTCATTAGCGGTAGCTTCTAGTTTTAAGCCATATTGCAAACCAGAACAGCCGCCGTCGCTGACTTCAATACGCAAACCCGCGCTGGGCATATCAGAACTGGCAATAAAACGCCCTACGGCACTCACAGCTTTTTCGGTCAAAGTAATCATTTTTCTGCTCCACAAAGGGGTTGACGATGGTCTTGTTAGCTTAATAGCAACCGCTATGCCAGCGTGTAATACTTTGAATTTAAAAATGTATACTGTTTTTGAAGTGTGTGTGTGTCGTATTTTCTACAAAACGACAAGATGCTAAAAGACAAAGGCACGAAAGTTTGTTGGCTTTATGACAAAGCAGGTATTGAGTCAATCTAAATGTTCTGATTATTTTTTAAAACCAATAAAACTTATTAAAAAAAAAGCTATCCACTATTAAATGGATAGTTATTAATTTTATTAAAGACTTATTAATTTTCTTGGTTTTTGGATTAATCATTCATTACAACATCCATTCAATTATCCACCGCATTGATGCCTATTATTTTGGAGATTTATTATGACGATAATAACTAGTTCTAATGCTACTGAAGGTGAAAATGGTGTTTTTACTATTGCACTCGATAATCCTGCACCAGCGGGTGGTTTGTTAGTGCGCTTTAATGCAGATGGGGGTAGTGCGCTGTTAAATACTGATTTTACATTATCGGCAGGGTCGAATATCAGTCATTTTAATAGCGATTCTTTTGTAATTAATGCAGGTGAAAGTACCGCTAGTTTAACGGTACACGCATTAACTGATAATTGGGTTGAAGGCGATGAATCGGTAAAATTAAATGTAGATACAGGATTAACAAAAAAAGCAGTGCTTGATTTTCAGTCACTTGCTAATTATTCAGTGTCTGATTATATTAATTCAATTGCTACAGCGGATTGCAATGCCGATGGTAAAGATGATTTAATAATTCAGCAATATAATGGTTTTTTAGTGCAGTTGAGTCGTGGGGATGGCACATTTTCTGATGGCGTTTATTATGAGGCAAGTTTTTCTGATTTGGGTGTATTAATTACTGATATTAATAATGACGCTAAAAAAGATATAGTTGCTTCAGCTTATAATGGTTTTTCTATTTTTCTAGGGAATGGTGACGGTAGCTTTCAAACAGAAAAAGTAAATAATCAAACAAGAGATTCGTATCATTTTGCTGTAGCCGATGTAAATAATGATGGCAAAACAGACTTTTTAAGTATGGCTGACGGTTTCAGTATTAACATTAGTTTAGGCAAAGGCGATGGTAGCTTTCTCGCTCAAAAAAATTACAGCTTAATGTCTAATTATTTAAGCGATTATAACCTTACTTTGGCTGATGTGAATAATGATAGCAAAGTTGATTTATTAATAAGCGGCTGGAGTTATGATACCTATGCGGGTCAAGTTTTAGTATTTTTAGGGAATGGCAATGGTAGTTTTTCTCAAAAAGAGTCTTACAGTATTGAGTATTATGACCCTTGGAAAATACTGACTGCTGATTTTAATGCCGATGGTAATGCCGATATAATTACTAGTAATGGGTATGGAGTTTCAGTATTTTTGGGTAAGGGTGATGGTAGTTTTCAAACACCTATAAATTATGGTGATAGTTATTATCCAATTATCGCTATAGCCGATTTTAATAAGGACAATAAATTAGATATTGTTGAAACAGTATACAATTATGATGATACTTATGGAGTATCGGTATTATTAGGTAATGGTGATGGTGGCTTTCAAACACCTATCAATTATAACAGTGGTGATTATGTCGACAATATAGCGATAGATGATTTTAATGGCGATGCTAAAACCGATATTGTTACAACAAACGGCAACGCTGTTTCTGTATTACTCAATACCAGTGCGGATGCTACAAATAGTTTAACGATTACAGACATTAATGTTAATCACCCACCCACAGGTACAGTCACCATAACAGGTAATATTCAACAAGGTAATACATTAGTTGCCAGTCATAATTTAGCTGACAGTGATGGTTTGGGAGAAATTACTTATCAATGGTTTTCTAACGGTTATAGTATTGAAGGTGCGACGAATAATAGTTATACCTTAAAAGATTATAACGTTAATCAAAGTATTAGCGTAACTGCCAGTTATACCGATGGACAAGGTTCAGTTGAAAATGTCAGTAGTGCAGAGACCGCGCCTGTGGGTATAGAATTACATGGCGATAATAATACCTTAGTGGGTAGTTCAGGTAATGATTTACTTTATGGCGAAGCGGGTAATGATCAATTAATTGGCAACAGCGGTAATGATATTTTAGAGGGTGGCGATGGTAATGATCAATTATTGGGGGATAGTGGTGATGATACCTTAAATGGTGGCACAGGTAATGATACCTTATTAGGGAATGATGGCGATGATAATCTCAACGGCGGTGAAGGTATTGATTGGGCGAAATACATCACTGCTCCTTCGAGTATTAAAGTTAATTTAAATATAAGTACAGCACAAAATACTGAAGGGGCGGGTAATGACACGCTTAATACTATTGAAAGTCTAAAAGCTAGCAGGTTTGATGATGTATTAACAGGCAATATTCTAAATAACGAGTTGTATGGTAATAATGGCAATGATAGTTTAAATGGTAGCGATGGTAATGATGCTTTATTAGGTGGTAATGGCAATGATAGTCTTAATGGTGGTGACGGCATTGATTGGGCGCATTATAGAGATGCACCTGTTGGTGTTAAGGTTAATTTAAATATAAGTACCTCCCAAAATACCACGGGTTCAGGGGATGACACGCTTACTGGTATTGAAAATATCAATGGTAGTCATTTTGATGATGTTTTAACAGGCAATAACGGCACGAACGTACTTTATGGCAATAAGGGTAATGATACTTTAAATGCAGGGGAAGGTAATGACGCATTACGCGGTGGTGAAGGTGATGATATTTTAAATGGCGGTGCAGGTATTGATTGGGGATATTATTGGAATGCCTTATCTGCGGTGAACGTTGATTTAAATTTAACCACAGCACAAAATACCAATGGCGCGGGTATTGATACCCTTAATAGCGTTGAAAACCTAAACGGCAGTGTATTTAATGATGTATTAACAGGCAATAACATAAATAACGTGCTTTATGGTAATAATGGCGATGATACTTTAAAGGGTGGCGGGGGTAATGATCTATTAAAAGGTGGTAGCGGCAAAGACACTTTTGTATTGAATATGCCATTAGCTAATAACCTTGAGAGAATCCTCGATTTTTCAGTCAGTGATGATAGTCTGCAATTAAGTCATACTATTTTTAATCAATTAACAGCGGGTAGTGTAGATTCATCTAATTTTAAAATAGGCACAGCCGCCGCTGATACTAATGATTATCTTATCTATAATCCAACTAACGGCGCGTTGTTTTATGATGCAGATGCTAATGGTGTAAATCAAGCCGAGCCAATTGCTATTTTAGGTACGGATTTAACTTTAATAAATAGCAATTTTATGGTGATTTAATTAATCATTTAACCGCGCATTAAAAATGCTGATAACCATGTAGTGATAAAAATCCTGTATCTTTGTTACTACTTAGTTATTAGTACGCTATTTTGATACACTAGCGTTTTTCTATCATTATTTTCATGAAACAAACTAACACTGATAACCGCTTAGCGACTAGAAGCGGTGAAATCACGCCTTTTTATGTGATGGCACTGTTACAACGCGCTAAACAATTGCAAGCCCAAGGACGCGATGTGATTCACCTAGAAATTGGCGAACCTGATTTTGCTACCCCGCAACCGATTATCGATGCTGGCATTGATTTCATAAAAACAGGTAAGGTTCACTATACCCCAGCTTCGGGTTTGCCGCAGTTACAAGCAAAAATTGCCGAATTTTATCAGCAACGTTATGGCGTAACACTTGATAGTCGGCGTATTTTTATCACCCCCGGCTCTACAGGCGGTTTTTTATTAGCCTTTGCTTTAACCTTGAATGCAGGTGAAAGCGTGTTGTTATCCGATCCGTGTTATCCGTGTAACAGTAATTTTGCCACTTTGTTTGGTGCGCAAGCGCGAAAAATTCCCGTCACCGCCGCTACTCATTATCAATTAACTGCTGAGCTGATTGCACAGCAATGGACAGATACCACTAAAGGCGCGTTAATCGCCTCACCGTCTAATCCTACAGGAACAATGATAAGCCCTGAAGATTTAAAACAAGCCATTGATACTGTTAATAATTTAGGGGGCTGTTTTTATTCGGACGAAATTTATCATGGCTTGGTTTATGAGCAGTCTGCCACTACTGCTTTGCAATTTAGTGATGACGTGTTTGTGTTGAATAGTTTTTCAAAATACTTTGGTATGACAGGCTGGCGCGTGGGTTGGCTGATTGTACCTGAGGCTTTTATTGAAACAGCCGAAAAAATTGCACAAAACATCTTTATTGCCGCGTCAACTGCCTCGCAATATGCGGCATTAGCCGCTTTTGATACAGAAACCTTGGCAGAATTAGAGCGTAGACGCGTTGAATTTAAACGGCGGCGTGATTTTCTTTACGGTGAATTATTAAGATTGGGCTTTGAAGTGAGCATGAAGCCCGAAGGTGCGTTTTATATTTACGCTAACTGCTCAGCATTTACTGATGACAGTTACGCATTTGCTGTGGATTTTTTAGAAGCTGAAGCTGTTGCTATTACACCGGGGAAAGATTTTGGTGTTTATCAAGCTCATCACTCATTGCGTTTTGCTTATACAACTTCAATAGAGAGAATGGCGATTGCGATGCAACGTTTAGAAAAGTTCATGCGTGAGCGCGGCATGTTAGCCTAATGGGCAAGGGCGAGGTTTAGTCGCCCTTACATAAAACAATTATTTTTCGTTTAAATACAATTGTAAAACGGTTTTAGTGCGAATATTGTTTTGACGCATCCGCATCACCAAACACATAAAAATTTCGCGCAATACAAAATAACCTGTTTCGGGATGATCATCTAAAAATTGAATCATACCCGGACCGTCGAATTTAGCAATTTCACAATCGGTTAAAGCCACCACTTCGGCACTACGCGGCTCACCATCAAACATAGACAACTCACCAAAAATATCATCGGTAGACAAACGCGCTAAAGGACGGGTTAATTCGCCTACATCTGCGTCAATACTGGTGGTGACTTGCGCTTTGCCATCTAAAATCAGATAAACGTCTTGACTGTCTTCGTCTTCGTTTAAAATGACATCGCCTGCTTTGTATTTGGCTTTAGTACAAGCAACATTCTGCGTGAAATCTGGATTTTCAAGCAGTTCTCTTAAATTCATCATGATGTGTTTTACTCCGATAAAAGGATTAAAAATAGTGTCTAACTCGAACGTTTTAATAGTACAGCAAAAACGTTCTAACTTTGCGTCTAATCTAGGGGTTAATACAAGCTTAAGGGGTCTTATACACTATTACCGTACTGACTGCTTAATCAATATCTATTTGAAAATCATCCAAAAATATGGACGCATATTTCATGTAAATTTTTTGTTCAATAAAAGCATCATATAAATCAGGGTCGATATGTTGGTCGTCTTTAAATTTAGCAAGAATCGCCAACGCTTCAGATAATTTCTTACCTGCTTTATAAGGTCTGTCTTTGGCAGTTAAAGCCTCAAAAATATCGGCAATTGCCATAGCGCGTGCGGGAATAGACATTTCTTCACGCTTTAAACCCTTAGGATAGCCTTTGCCATCAATACGTTCGTGATGACCACCTGCATATTCAGGCACACGTTGCAGATGTTTAGGAAATTTAATGGTTTCTAACATAGAAATGGTGGCGACAATATGATTATTAATAATCTTACGTTCTTCAGCAGTTAATGTGCCACGCGAAATACTTAAATTATAAAGTTCATTATCGCTAAGCAAGGGTAAATCAACACCATTTTTTAACCAGCGAATGTTTTGCATGGCTTGCAAACGTTGCACATCGGTTTGCGAAATAAATTCACTACCCGTATTACTGCGTTTTATAAAAGCAAAATCTTCATTTAATTGCGCGATAGTCTGCGCATAATTTTGTTGTACCGCGCAATAATTGGGTAATTCTTTGCCTGTTTTAGTTAATTCACATTGGCTCATGGCCAATTGTTGTTTTAATAAAGCTATTTCAGCATCACGTTTTAATATTTCAAAACGCGCTTCTAATAAATGAATTCTATCAAAAATAGTTTCTAATTTAGTGGCTTTATCTACTACAAACTCAGGTGTGGTAATTTTGCCGCAATCATGTAACCAACCTGCAATGGTTAATTCATAACGATCGGCATCGCTTAATTGAAAGTCTTTTAAATAACCATGATCAGTATTATGTGCCGCTTCGGCAAGCATCATGGTCAATTCAGGCACACGTCTGCAATGTCCACCTGTATAAGGTGATTTTTCGTCAATGGCAGTCGCTATTAATTTCACTAAAGAATCAAACATGTTTTCTAAATCAGCAATTAATTGCTGTTTAGTGAGTACAATTGCCGCTTGTGAAGCCAAAGCCTCAGCTAAGCGTTGCGCTACGGTATCAAAATCGATAATAGTTTTATTATCGCTATCAAGGGCATTAATTAATTGCAAAATACCAATGGTTTCATTGCGATAATCTTTTAAAGGCACAGCTAAAAAAGATTTTGAATGGTAGTTATTTTTAGCATCAAAGGCTTTAGTACCTGAGAAATCAAATTCGCCTACTTCATAGGCATCATGAATATTAATGGTTTTATCTTTATGATAAGAACAACTCACTACATTATTCAAATTAGCAGAGCCATTAATATACAGAGGAATATTGGGCATATCGAGGGGCTGTTTATCTTCACTGTGTAGATAAATACCTAAGCTATCAGAATGCAGAATTTCTATTTGAATAGTATCGGCATTAATTCGGTAAATAGTCCCACCATCGGCATTAGTAATCGATTTTGCACCGATTAAAATTTTTTCTAATAACTGCGCGGTATTTTTTTCTACAGAAAGGGCAATGCCAATATCGGTTAGTTTTTCAAGCTGGCTAATAATATCTTGCTGATTCATAAGAGATGGGGGTTTTTGTCTGAAGGCGTGTGATGCAACTATAATCTGTTACCCGCAGACATGCAACGCTATGAATTAAGAAAGTTTATACAGAAGATTCTGTATTTTTTTGAGCAAGGACTTTTTCCCACTGACCTGTTGGTGTTTGTTTGTAGGTAGTAATACTATCGCCCGCTTGTTGATACTGTCGAAAACGCGTTCGCCCCGCCGCTTTACTGGACTCGCTATTATCGAGTATTTCTATGATGTGCCTTGCTTGAGGGAATTGCGCCGAAACATTGATGAGCGTGTGTTGCCAGCCTTGTGGCGCAGGACTTGAGCCAATTAACACTTTTTGTAACGGTGTCACTGGCTCGCCTTGTTGATAGCGTTGATGTGGAATAAAGCTACCCGCTCTAAATGTCCAGAGCAAATCGTCTAAGCGTCCACTTTGGGCATCTGAATCGGTCAGCACATAACAAGGCTGACCGCTACTACGATACGCTTTTTCAACAAGCTTACAGGCAAACAAATACCGTTCATGCTGTGAAGCCGTGGGCAGAATGTAAAAACTAACTTCAGCCACGCGCTCTATTCAGTAAGTATTGCATTAATAATGGCACGGGTCTGCCTGTCGCGCCTTTGTATTGACCTGTGCGCCATGCTGTTCCTGCAATGTCTAAATGCGCCCAACGCAAGTTTTCTGCAAAATTCGCTAAAAAACAAGCGGCGGTAATTGAACCTGCGTCTTTGCCGCCGATATTGGCAAGGTCGGCAAAATTAGATTTGAGTTGTTCTTGGTATTCTTCCCATAAAGGTAGTCGCCACACACTATCATTGGCAGTATCGCTAGCCGCAATTAAGTCATTGCATAACTCATCATCATTGCCAAATAAAGCACTAGGCACTCTGCCTAAGGCAATAATACACGCGCCTGTAAGGGTCGCTAAATCAATCACCACGTCTGGATTGAAACGTTCACAATAAGTGAGTGTGTCGCACAAAATCAAACGCCCTTCGGCATCGGTATTTAATACTTCAATGGTTTTGCCTGACATGCTGGTTAAAATATCACCCGGTTTATTGGCATCACCGTCGGGCATATTTTCTGAAGCGGGAACTAAGCCGATAATATTTAACGGTAATTGCAATTGCGCCGCCGCCATTAACGTGCCTAATACTGCCGCGCCGCCGCACATATCATATTTCATCTCATCCATGCCCAAACCCGGTTTGAGTGAAATACCACCTGCATCAAAGGTTAAGCCTTTACCAATCAAAACAATGGGTTTAGCGGTCTTTTCACCACCTGCATAATTGAGATTAATTAATTTTGCAGGTTGCCGACTGCCGCGTGATACGGCAAGAAATGAACCCATGCCCAAAGCTTGCATGTCGGCTTCTTCTAAAATAGAAGCCGTTAGCTTATCGTACTGCTCGGCTAAATTGATGGCTTGGTCGGCTAAATAACTGGGTGTGCAGATATTGGCAGGTGCATCGGCTAAGGCTTTAGTCAATTCCACGCCATTAGCAATCGCTAAGCCTTGTTGCACACCAAGATTTGCGGTTTGCGCATCAGTTGCGCTGACATGAATGAATACTTGTTCTAATTTATTATCGCTATTTTTATTGGCTTTATAAGCGGTGCAACTATATAAAGCATCATTAAATACTTCAACGATTTGACGGGTTTTCCATTGGGTATCAACAGCATTCACCGCGCAATCAGCTAGACTGCAAATAATCGATTTAAGATAGGGCTTTTTTAAATTATTAATCGCAGAGCTTAAGGCTTTACGATAATCTTTACTACTTAAGGCTTTATGTTCACCCAAACCCACCAATAAAATGCGCTGAATTAAACTATCAGCCAGATTATTAATTAATAAGGTTTCAGCAAGCGCGCCTGTTATATCACCACGATTAATTAAATTATTTAATAAGTTTTGCGTTGTTGGTGGCAGTGTACTGGCTAAGTCGCTAAGTTGTTTATCGTTATAAACGCCTAGAATAAGACAATCACAAGCTAGGGTATCTAACGAAGCGGTTTCTATCGAATAATTCATGAGTTTTAGTGTTAAGTTAAATAGATGGTTTGTAGTTACAAGTGTTTTAAAAAATAGCCTAACTATCGTAGAGACGTTGCATTGCAACGTCTACGCTAAACACTGTATTTGCGTAAAAATTGTTTTATTCATAATAAGTATTAACCTGACCTACAAGTTCATTAGAAGCCAATTCTAAACCTGCTTTATAACAAGCACTCGCGCGGTCTTTATCGCCTTGCATGAATAATAAATCCGCTAATAATTGATAAGCTTGTACACTAGGGTCAAGCACAATACTTCTGTCTAAATAATCTTGCGCTTTAGAATTTTCACCGCAATGAATACTGAGTTTTCCTAAAACTGCCAGTAATACCGCATCACTAGGATGATAAGTCAACCATTGCTCTGCCATTTCTAATTGACGTTGTGGATTGCTTGATTGAATACTGCCAAATAAAACTAATAAAGTTTTATTCCACGTTGTTGCCAAAGTCGTCGCTAAAGCATCTTCTATTTCCGCGCCGCCGTTTAAATCAATGATTGCCGCAAAATAAATCGCGGCAATACTTTTTAATTTTTTAACGTGTGCGGGAATTTCAGTCCATAATTGTTTAACCGCTTCAACATTAGCTGTCGCAATAGTATTCTTTAAGACTTGAGTGAAGGTTTCAATTTCTAATAATTTAATTTCAGCTTCTATTAATACCTTATTACTGTTTAAGCTCGGTAATAATCGACGTAAGGCTTCCCAATCCCCTAAGTGTTGATAAGTTTGATGCAAAAGTTTTAAAACACTGGCATGACTGGGATTAATGGAATGTAATTGCGTTAAAGTAGTTAAGGCTTGTTTAAATTGATTACCTGATAAATGCAATTCAGCTTGCGTTAATCCCACCGCAATACTCGCGTCTGGGGCTTGCTCTACTGCTTTTTGCAAGTATTCGTCACGTTTATCAAAAGCATGACGGGAATGCGCGGCTCTAGCGGCGGTTAAATAATGTAAAAGCGGCGCGCCACTGTGTGAGGCGTGTTTAATTAAAATACTTTCAGCGCGTTCCCAATTACCTTCAGCGGAATCGACTAAACCTGCAATTAAGGCTTCTTGTGAGCGGTCGAATTTCACTTTTTCGCCGCGTGTTTTCATTTGTTTAGGCAAACGAATTAAATAACCTGCGAAACGAAAACCACAATAGCATAAAAAGAAACTAATAATTAATAACACCGCAAAATTGGCTAAGGTAGTTTCAATGGTTAAATCATCAATGCCCATTAATACATAGCCTGCACTGCCAAAACTTTGTAGCCATTGATACGCGCCAAACGCCACCGCTATAGTGGCGATGAATGTACCTAGAAAATACAGTAATGTTTTCATTATGGTTTATTCCGCTTCAGGATGAACAGGTGGCACAGTTTCAGCGGCTTTGGGTGCAACCACGGCAGGTTTGATGATTTCAGCGGGTTTAACTTTAGGCATATCAAAAGACACCACAGGTTTAGTCAATTCAATGGTTTTTGTCCCCTCGTTAGTCGCCGCGCCTTTGTCTGATTCTATGCGTAATTTACTAATGTCTTTAAGCATTTTTAAAGACAGGCTAATGTCAGGGAATTGACTGTGAATTTTAATTGTGCCGAGTTGAATTAAATCCGACTGCATCGCTGAA
Organism: Methylococcaceae bacterium; assembly: GCA_049296695.1. GTDB lineage: Bacteria > Pseudomonadota > Gammaproteobacteria > Methylococcales > Methylomonadaceae > UBA10906. Next base: position 13,185 of record JBAQSX010000083.1, read on the forward strand.
ACGGAGGTGGTTTTAGCAAAATTAGCTTCTAACCAGCTTTGCGCGTCTTTAATACCTGATTGAAACAATGCGTCATTATGCTGTACTAAAGCGACTTTAATCAGCTCTAATTTAACGCGTAATTGTTGGCGAATAAATTGCGCTTCTTCGGGGGTGAGAATTTCTTTAACGGTTTTATCGATATGTCTAACCGTTACTATGCCTTTTAAAGAAGATAACACACCGTCTTCATCACTGCTTTGCACTTCACTAGCAGGTGTTAGCGGTTTGCCCGCATAAGGCAATAACAATTCTAAGTTATTGACACTTTCTTCTAAAGACTGAATTTTACTATATAAACCAACAATATCGGGCGCGGTAATATTTTTCAGTGCGGAGATTTCTTTGGCGATTTCTTCGCGGATTTTAAACGCGCCAGCGTCACCGCTTTCGCGCAAACGTTGGTCAGCGGCTTCTAAAGCTTCACGCGTGGTGTTCACGTCACCTACTAAATGCAAACGTTCATTGGCAACACTTAATAAATACTCAGCATCGGCAAGTAACCAATCACCGCGTGTTTTACCTAATTGGCGTTGCAGTTGTTGCAAGCTTTCGGTTAATTCTTTGCGAGTGTTATCGACTTTTTCATTATGGGTGCGTGAAAATTCCGCTAAGCTTTGAGTGACGCGATTGTCTTTGGCAGACATTTCGGCACTGAGTGCTGCTATTTGTGATTGATAACTACTGATTTGTGTTCTTAATTCAGTGAGTTGCAAATCTTCTTTATTGACTTCACCGCCCAAACTATCTTGCTGACTACGCAATTGTTGAAACAGATAAAATCCTATGCCACCCATGCTAACGACCACGAGCAAGATGATGACACCAAACCACAAACCGCCGTGTGATTTACGCACGACTATTGTTTCATTTGGCTCTTGCGCTTGTTGTTCACTCAATTCGGCCACGCTCTTCCCCCGTTACACACGATTATTATTGTTTCAAGAATTGCCGTATTCGCAGGACTACTGCTTACGGCAATACGTTTAAATCCTAAGTCTGTTGCTAATGCTTTGATGCGCTCGCTAATCACCACTAAAGGCAGTTCGCGTAAGGCAAACTGTTGCGGCGGCTCGACTAGCGTCACTAAATTTTGTAAAGCCTCACCACTGGTTATAGTGATGACGTGTAATTGTCGCTTAATCAATAATTGATTAAGACAATTATCTTCGAGCTGGGGCAACAATCTTTTATAAACTGATAAATAGGTAATGCTCGCGCCTCTGGCGCGTAACACCGTGGCAAGTTCTTCACGACCGCCTTCACCGCGTATAATTAAAACCCGTTGCCCTTTAAGTTGTTGTAATTGCGCCGTAGCGAGTAAGGCTTCACTGTTGTAACCGTTTTCAGGTATGACATCCACAGGCAGACCCGCATCAAGTAAAGCTTGCGCCGTTGCTTGCCCAATGGCTACAAACCGCGCTGATTTTGTGGGGGCTATTTTGCCACCGTTTGCTAGTAGCGCAAAATTTACTGCATTAGCACTAATAAAAACAAGCCATTGAAACTGCTCTAGGCTCGCTAAAGTGTTTTGTATTTGAGTGAGATTATCACTAGCGACAATTTCTAAGGTGGGCAACGCAATTGCCTTGCCGCCTTGTTCGTCGATTAATTGACATAAGCCCTCTGCTTGATGTCTGGGGCGGGTGACGAGAATATTGATATTATTTAATGGATTATTCATCTGAATTTTAATTGATAAAATTTTAAGATAGATTTAAGTTTGAATCGATTTTAAAATAGCGTGCTTAAATTTAACTATAAAAATACTGAAAGTTTTTATAGTATATCAAAATAATAAGAAAATTGTTACATTCATCCACTATAAATAATATTGAATAACTACCTAATTGCTGTCTGAATCAGAATTTTCAAGATTGAAGAATTAGTAAGATGTTGTTATTAACTATCCTGTTAATTTTCTAATTCTGAAAATTCTGATTCAGACAGCACAATAAGCTAAATAATCACAATAAATGAATATCAACAAGACAAATGATTATTAATTAAAATACAATGCACTACTGCTTAAAACAAATAATCAGTTTAATTTAAGCGTGTCTTTTTAAAATGCTACTATAATATTGAATTATAGTGAGCCAATATAAAACTTCTTTCATCACCGAGTTTTTACCTTATGAATGCCCGTTTTCCCGAACTCAGACAGCTTGAACATCTCATCAGACAATTTGGCGATAAGGCGCGAACCGAGATTATAGAAACAGTGCATCATAAAAAATGTTCCTTTCCCATTTACAGTATTAGTTTGGGTTCAACCGATGCTAACGCACCAGTATTAGCTTTTTTTGGTGGGGTGCATGGTTTAGAGAAAATCGGCTCAGAAGTGATTTTGTCTTATATGGAAACGCTTAGTCAATTGCTTGATTGGGATGAAGAATTGCATCAGCGTTTGCAACACTCACGCTTATTGTTTGTGCCAATAGTCAATCCTGTAGGCGTGTGTTTTGGCACGCGTTGTAACGGTAATGGCGTGGATTTAATGCGTAATTCACCCGTTATCGGCGAAGGCGCGACTCGTTTGTATAGTGGACAGAGCATCACCCCGCATCTGCCTTGGTATTGTGGCGATTCAAACAATATGGAAAAAGAAGCGCGGGCTTTATGTGACGTAGTACAAAAACATATTTTTAACTCGCCCTTATCGATTGCGGTCGATTTGCATTCGGGTTTTGGGATTAAAGACAGGTTATGGTTTCCTTATGCTTCGCGCAAAACCCCATTTGCTTATATCGCCCAAGCTTACGCACTGAAATTATTATTTGATCGATGTTATCCGCATCACGTTTATCGTATTGAACCCATGTGCCAAGAATATGTGATTAATGGCGATTTATGGGATTATTTGCTTGATGAATTTGTACAGCAATCTACTAATAATCAAGTCTTTATGCCGCTAACTTTAGAAATGGGGTCGTGGCTGTGGTTGCGTAAAAATCCGACCCATTTATTTTCCCGCTACGGTTTATTTCATCCTTTATTGCCGCATCGGCAACAGCGCGTATTTCGCCGTCATTTTTTATTATTTGATTTTCTGCATCGTAGCTTGCTCTATCCCAAACCTTGGGCGCAATTGAGCGTTGAGCAAAAAATTGAACAGCATGGGCAAGCTATCGAGTATTGGTATGAGTGAATTAGGCAAACACTGGCTATTAATACGCGGCTTAGCCAGAGAATCAGCGCATTGGGGCGAATTTGTGCCTTTGTTAAAAAGCAGTTTTCCTGAGGCTAAAGTGACTACTTTAGATTTAGCAGGTACAGGGCGTTTTTATCAACAATCCAGTCCATGCAGTATTGAAAAAATCACTGAGCAGTTACGGCAACACGCCTTAGAACAAGGTTTATTAGCACAACCGATAACATTATGCGCGGTGTCTTTGGGGGCAATGGTGGCGTGGCAGTGGTTGAAAAGCTATCCACAAGATTGCGCTGGCGCGTGTTTGATTAATACCAGCTTTGCTAATCTTAGTCCGTTTTATCAGCGTTTGCGCTGGCAAAATGCGCATAAAATCATTAGTTTACTTAGAAAAACTGATATAGCTGAGCGTGAAGCGCAAATTGTAGCCTTAGTTGCCAATAATCAAGCCATTTACGCCCAAACCAGCGCGGTATGGGCGCAAATTCATCGTCAACGCCCCATTGGTGTGGCGACTCGTTTAAAACAACTCTATGCCGCGTCGCGCTATCAGGCAGGTGAAAAACCTTTGCAACCGATTTTATTACTTAACGCGCAAGCCGATAGATTAGTCTCGCCTGCGTGTTCTGAAGCGATTGCACAACACTATGGTTTAGCTTATCGCCGCCATGCGTGGGGTGGTCATGATTTAACCACCGATGACGGCGAATGGGTCATTAAGCAATTGCGTGAGTGGTTAATAATGTAACTATCGTTAATCATCATTTCATCTTTTACTTTAGCAAAAAAGTTTTTAAACAATGATTCAAAACCACGCTAATTAAAACAACTTCAAATTTAAAATGACTTTTAAATAATATACTGTTTTCAATTCAATATAGCGCGTAAAAATGACTGGCAGTCGTTATGTCACTTTGATATGAAACTACTATATTTTAATTGAAGCGGTATTAACTTATACTAATGGCTAAACTTTTTGAAATCTTAATTTTATTTATTATTTTAGTTTGCTGTGTACAATAAGCCCCCATCAGTTTTATTTAAACCAAAACGCTCAATTTTTTTATATAAAGTGGTGCGGGTAATACCCAAGGCTTTTGCCGCTAAAGAGATATTACCACCATAACTTTTTAATGCAGTTTTAATACCGTGCAATTCCCAATCCATTAAACTCATTACCGCATTATCGTGACTGTTCATTAATGCTATCGCGCTGGTTTGTGGTAATTGTTTTAGCTCGGCTTGTTCTAATTCAGCTAAAAAATCTAAAGGTAATTCTTTTAAACTAATATAAGAACTGCTAGCAGTATATAAAGTGGCTCTAATCACATTAATTAATTGACGAATATTACCCGGCCACGGGTGCTGTTCAAAAATATTAATTACCTGTTCATCAATATCAAAGGGTTCATCGAGACTCATGGCAGTTAATTCACGGTGTAATATATGATGCACGATGGCTTTTTTATCGGGGTGTTCTCGCAGGGGTAATAAATGGCAAGTACAACCATTTAAGCGATAATATAAATCACGCCGAAATTTGCCCGCTTCTACTGCGGTTAATAATTGTACATTAGTCGCCGCTACCACTTGAACATCGACTCTAATAGGTTTATTACCGCCCACTGGGGTAAATTCAGAAGATTCTAACACGCGCAATAAAGTCGATTGTAAATCAAAACTCATATCGCCAATTTCATCGAGAAATAAAATACCTTTATCAGCTAATAAAAACTTACCCGCTTTACCTGTAGTTTTTGCCCCTGTAAAACTCCCCGATTCATAACCAAATAATTCACTTTCAATTAAATCATGTGGAATAGAGGCGCAATTAATAGCAATTAAAGGCGCGTCTTTGCGTGGACCCGCGTTTTTAATTAAACGCACAAAATGGTCTTTACCCACACCTGATTCACCTGTAATTAATATAGGGACTTTATAGCGTTGCAATTTAACGGCTTTTTTAACTAAGGCATCTAAGGTATGTGAAACCTGACAACTTTCTAAATTTTCGGGGGATTTTTTTAAATGTTTGAAAGGGATTTTTTTTAAAACACTCTGTTGTGCATTGGTATTTTTAGCCAGCGGTAAATCAGTATTAACCAATACGCAAATTAAATGCAGAAAGGCAAACAAAGAATTCATATTCTCTTGTTTATCACTAATTAAACCCAAAGCGGCAATTAAATTATTGGTATCATCAAATAAAGGATAACCCACGGTAGTAAATGGGTGTAACACACTTAAAAAATGTTCCATACCTTGAAAGGCAATGGGTTTTTTTAATTCAATGGCAGTACCTATGCCATTATTACCCAATACCGATTCTAACCAATTCGCGCCACTTTGTTGCATTCTTGCCATAAAACTACAAGGCAAAGATTTTTCACCCACTACATATAATAATTGACCATTAGCCGAAGTTAATACCAGCATTAAACCTGCTTCTTTTAAAAACTCGTGGAAATTATAATTGAGTTGTTTGATTAATACTTCGATGTGTTGGGATTGAGGGGTGCTATTATTAACATGAGTAATAACAGGATAATGCTCCCAATTGGCATAATTACCCAATGGCAAACAATAATCGTCTAAACAACGCCGCCATGAATCATTTACTTCAGGGCGTACCCAATCGTATTGTTCGGGTATTGTTCGGGTTTGATTCATCCATTGCCATGCTTGCACAGGACGTTCAATTTGAAATTCAATTGTTTTTTGAACGAATAAGGTTTCCTGAGTAATTTTTATTTGCGCTGGAATCTGAGAATTAATGCCCATTTTGTCCTCTTGATGTTTTCAAAACTCACTATTTTAGTATCGAGTTGAAAATATAAAACCTAAGTATTGTCGCGCCTTGCAACAATTAACACAGGTCAAGATAACAAAATCAAAAAAAGAGGCAATGCGGCATAATGTCGCATTGCCTTTGTTCTAAAATAGAACAGGGCAATATGAAGGTTTGAAAACGTTGTGAATTATTAAAGTAAACTACCACGATAAATACAAATAATACTTAAGACTTTAAGGTGTGATGAGCGATTAAATGGATAACGCTATTTAAAGCTTGGTATTATTTGTAAATAAAGTGGTAAATCTTTTTAATGTAGGGTCGATTTAAATCGACCCTACATTGAATTAAGCGCGTGGGTCTTCGCGGGTGGCCGCCGCCCATTCGGGGGAATAACCGTCCATAATTGAAGTATCGGGAACATCCATAATAATAGTTTCGGTGGTCATTAAGGTACTCACAATTGAAACCGCAGTGCGTAAGGCTAAACGCATTACTTTAACCGCATCAATAACTCCAATTTCTAAAAAATGTCCGTATTGTTGGCTTTGCGTATTAAAGGCTATAGTAACGTCATTATAACTTTCTAATTTAGCAATAACGGCTTCACTATTAAAACCTGCATTGGCTGAAATCATTTTTAATGGTTGCGCTAATACTTGCTGCATAATAGTAATGCCTTGCTGAACGTGAGCATTTTCGGCAATGACATTATTTAAACTAGTAATACAATTAAATAATGCCACGCCACCACCTGCTACGACACCTTCTTCTAAAGCGGCTTTTGCCGACATATAGGCATTTTCAATTCGCACTAAGCGTTCTTTTATTTCAAAATCAGTAATACCGCCGACACTAAATACCCCTGTTTTAGCGTAAAGTGACGCTAATCTATCTTGTAATTCTTCAAAATCGTGTTTATTACCCGTGGCAGAGCCTTGACCGGGTTTTTTATCAAGTAATAATTGCGCTTGCAGACGTAAATAATTAGCCAGTGATTCAATAGCTATTGAATCGCCTTTCGCGCCTATAATAGTAGTGCTATTGGCACTAATAATGACTTTTTCAGCTTGTCCTAAATGCGCGAGCGTTAATTGTTCTAAACGTGGGCTATTATAATCATCGAGTATTGCCGTGCCGCCTGTTAATAAGGCTAAATCTTTTAATCTATTTTGACGTTTATCACCAAAACTAGGTGGTTTTACGGCGACTACTTTAAAGATGCCGCGAATATGATTGAGTAATAAACCCGTCAGGGCTTTATCGATAACATCATCGGCAATAATTAATAAGCTACGGTGTTGTTCATTGACTTGTTCTAAAATGGGGATTAAGTCCATTAAATCGTCAATTTCCCTATCGTATAATAAAATATAGGGATTATCTAATACCGCCTCTTCGCGGGTTTTATCAGTCATAAAATACGGTGATAAATACCCTTGCTCATAATGAATACCGTCAACAATAGCTAATTCGTCTTCGCGTCCATTACCTAATTGAAAACTCAGTGAACCATGAATGCCTAATTGATTTAATGCCTCGGCTAATAATTGTCCAACATGGGGTTCATTTTTAGTAGCAACCGCGACGATTTTTTCAATAATATCGTCATTAATCGTAGTAATGGCTTTTGCGTGTAATTGTTGTTCAATTAAATCTAAGGCTAAATCTAAACCTTTTTTTAATTGCACAGGATGAAAACCTGCGGCAATACTTTTTAAGCTTTCTTGGGCGAGTTTTTGGGCTAAGACAATCGAAGTAGTCGTGCCATCACCTGCTTGACGTGATACCGCGCCTGCCACATCACGCAACATGCGGCCGCCTAAATCTTCAATTCTGTCATTTAATATAATAGAGCGGGCAACGGTGACACCATCACGCGTAAATACGGGGGCAATACCTGCGGTGCGGTGTTGAATCATGACCGCTGAGCCTGAGCTACCTAAAGTAGTAATAGTGGCATTTGCCACGCGATTAATGCCATTCATTAATTGTAATCGCGCTTGGGGATTATAGATAACTTGTTTAGTCATGGGGGTTATTATTGTTGTGTTATTGCCAGTTAATCAACTTTTATTAAATAAAGTCGCTTTTTTTATTAATTAATCACAGGATTTTCAATCAAGATATATTATTGTTTCTTTATAAAGACGTTGCGATGCAACGTCTCTACAATAGATTTAATAGTGAGAAAATAATATACGTTTAAAACAAAGGTCTTTTTAATCTATAGATAACGAAAAATAAACCACTGTAGAGACGTTGCACTGCAACGTCTTCATACGATAAGTTTGCTAGTTATTGAATAGCGAAAACTAAACTCCAGTTTTTATTATTTTGATGCTAATTTCATTAGGGTTTGTCCAACTTGGGCGCGATTAGTATGAGCGCGTTTACTACTTGCCCAAGTATAGATTAATAATTTATCCCAATAATCTAAGCTGTGTTTTAAATCACTTTCTTCTTGTTCATTTAATTGCTGTTGCCACAAGTCGCGTAATTCTTCAACGCGCTCTAAACCAATTTTTTTAATTAAGACTTGCTCGTCTATCGCCAGTTTTTTAATGGTTTCATCTAACGATTGCGCCATTGTTTTTAAAAATTCTTGGTCTTCTGCTTTTATCATTGCTACTAAGGCGATATTTAAAATGGAGGTCAAGCTTTGCTTGACTTTATTTAATACAGTCAAGCAAAGCTTGACCTCCTGTTTTTAATTTAACTACTGCTCGGTAAAAACTTTTCTAAATAAACATTTTCTTTAGCAATACCTACATCGGCGCAAACCGCATAAGTGGCATCGACCATTCCCGGTGGGCCGCATAAATATAAATCAGGTTTTACGCCTGTGCCTTGCAAATCAGCGCGTAATATATCCACTACGCTACCTTTTTCACCTTGCCAATTATCGCCCGCTTTCCATACGCAAATTTTGACTTTTAAATTAGGCATTTGCTCGCTTAAGGTTTTTAATTCATCGGCATAAAATACTTCTTCTTCAGTATTTACACCAAAATAAATCACGCTTTGTTGCGGTTCTTGCCATTCCTGCATGTGTCGTATCATTGATACCACAGGGGCTAAACCTGTACCACCTGCAACAAAATAACGATGAGTAAAACCATTTTCTTTTAAACCAAAAATACCTGACGGCCCTTTAACATTAATGAGCTGTCCTAAGTGCGCCTCATTTTTTAAGTAATTAGAAAATTTACCGTCTGGCAAAATTCTAATTAAAAACTCCATTACGCCTGTATTATTAGAAATATTGGCAGGTGAATAAGAACGGGTAATCGTAGTATTGGGGATTTCTAAATCAAAGAATTGTCCCGCGCTGAGTTTTATTTGTTTATTATCATCAGCGCGTTGTAATACTAATTTAACGACATTACTTGATAGTTGTGATAATTCGATAATTTCAGCGGGAAAGGCTAAGTTTTCGGGTGAAAAAGAAATACGCTCATAGGTATAAGGAACTTCAACTTCTATATCGGTAGTGGGATAACAACGACATAATAAAACCTCACCTGCTTCTTCTTCTTCAGAGGGTAATGCCTGTGAGCTGAATTTACCCATGACATAATCGCCTTCTGAGCAAAATCCTTTGCAAGTCGCGCAACCGCCTTCACGGCATGATGCCATTAAATATATATCTTGGCGTAGTCCTGCGCTAATTACATCTTCATCAGAGCGGCATTGAAAAGAAACCGATTCATTATCTTGGGTAATAATGGTGACTTGATGGGTTTTTGCCATAATTAATTCACTCCTATTTTGGCTTTACCTAAAAAAGCTAATACATGATTGACTGCTCTTTTTGAAGCGTCAAAGGTTAATGAACAGCCTTCTTGTATTAATTGATTATTTTGGTAAATCATCCATTGCCACATACATTCCACGTCTTGGCTATAAGCGATAAAACCATCGGCATTATAGATTAAGGTGGCATTGCTGTTTTCCATGTCACTAATATCATGTGGGGCTAATGCTAATTGAGTTGCCATAGTTGTTTTATTGATATTAAATTAATGGTAGGGGCGATTTTAATCGCCGTTATTAATATAGTATTTCAGTTTTATATTAATTAAAGATGCTCGTCCAACGGCAGGGATGCCGAAATCCAGAAACCACGGATGGTATATATATAAGCACATCCCTGTAACTGGATTCCAGCATCCCTGCTGGAATGACGCTTATCTAAAAACTAAAACACTATAAACAGCGATTAAAATCGCCCCTACATTGATAATAGGGTGCAAAGATATAACCCCATTGTTATATCTTTGCTAGATTAAGACCAATTACCCGCTTGTGTTTGGTAATTCATCTTTTTGGGGGTAGTTCTGCTCATCAATGAATACTTAACGCTTTATAAGCTAAGCATTCTTTTTATAACAGAACTACTCGTTTTTAATTACTGTAAAGTAATGACTTTAACGCCGCGTACTTTACGCAATTCTTCTAATGGCAAGGCGTAATAATCGGTATTACGCAATTCCATTAATTTAGTCCCTAAAATACGGTCAGTGTCCATAAAGACATTAACAGGCATAACAGGTGATTTATAATCTAAGCGGAAGTTAATATGAATACGTTCAGCTTCATATTGGTCGGTGCAAGCATTCATTTTAGCGACTACCGCGTCGGCTACTGCTTGCGCGTTTTCACCTGTGGTGCAGTTATTTAATATCTGCGTGTCGGTTAATTCAGCGTGTTTTAATAACGCGACTTTTTCTTCAATTTTGCATTCAATCCATAATGCGTCTAAATCAAGTGAATAATCAGTGCGTAATGGTGAAGTATAGGTTTTACGAAAATCAGTTAAAAAGGCAGCGCCTGCGGCAAGCGTTTTTAATGCACCGATTTTTTGTACCCATTCATCACGCACAGGATTGTCGTGTACTTTGTAATTTGCCATTGCGTTGCTCCTATGCGGCTTGTAAATCTTCTAATTTACGGTCAAGACCCATTAATTCTGAAGTAATGGTAAATACATCACCCAGTGTATAAGCGCGTCCAATAGTTGAAGACACATCGACTAATAAGTCATAAACAGAAAAACTTCTGCCTAATAACTCAGCGACTTCGGCGGCATCGATTTCAATTTTACCTGTGGCTTTTAACCACCAATAACCCGCTCTATCTTCAACCACTAAGGTTGGATTATCCGCTTTGCGGTCGCCTAATAATATTTCTTCAACAATAATGTTGATTTCATCAGACTTTTTTAATACTAAAACCACTTCGTTACTTTCATGAACGACTTGGTTTTCTTCGGCAAAATATTCATCGGCAAATTCTTTACCGTTTTTTGCCATAATACCCGCGCCGTAGGCATTTGAACTTTTAGACATGAGGATTCCTTATTTAAGACCTGATAATACAGTTTTAACTAATGCGGCTGTATCGACTTTATAACCAACTTGGTCAGCGTAATCGCGTTTCCAATCATCAAAAACGCGCCATAAAGCTGTTTCAATAGCATCTTTGCTGGTTACGCCTTTGATTTCTGGAATTTTGCTAAAAATTGCCATAAAGTCTTTTAAGGCATTAACGGTTCTGGGTAACCATTTATCAGTCCACGCGCGGAGCATACGGCGGTTATAATCACCAAATTCAGCGTCATCGGCTAAGCAATGGAAGAATATATCGCTAGTAATACCTTTGGTTTGTGAATGGTATAACTGCATTTGATTAATAAAGAACGGTGTTAAGTTGTCGCCAAAATAAGACGATAGTCTTAAGAAAAATTCTTTACGCACAAATTGTCCAAAGATTGCGTCATAGACCATGTGACACGCCCACAGACTTTCATTCCAGTCGTAGGTGGCTTGCCAGATGTCTTCAACGGTTTCACGCGCCCCTTTGTAGATTGCACCTTGCGTCCATTCTTTTTTAGGCTCGTCGGTTGATTCTGGAAAACCAGGGACTAATTTGGCCAAAAAGGTTCTTTCCAATTGAATCATTTGCGCGTTATCGACTTTATCTAAGCCAATCATGGCAATGCTCATTCTTAAGGTATCGCCCAAGCAATCGCGTGAAGGTGATGAATGCGCGTTAAATAGACCGTATTCGCTAAAGCAAAACGCGCCTAAATAATCGTTTAACACCTCATCACGCCACAGTGGGTCGATAGAACGCACTTGACCGTCTGCTGAATAGGCTTTTAAGAAACGGTCGGTATAACGCCATTCTTCGGCTTTGTCTTTCACATAGAGCGCGTGCCAACGGTTTGCAGGGTCGCGGTGTTTGTGCCAGTCGGTCGTGTGTAATTCGGTGGTTTCATTGCCCCATGAAGGACGACCGCCGTGGAATTTTTGTGTCCAATCACCCCAGTCTAAACCGCCGGGAATCCAATCGGGTGTGGGTTGGGCATAGCAACACAACACTTCATATTCTGATAAACGGCGACCGCGCGGTTTAACAAAATAATTCATTTTGCGGTTGGTTTCTAAAGGTTGCTCGGGTAGCGCGTCTAAAATGACTTGTACCATCTCAGGGTCTGTTAAGCCCCGTTTGCCGCTTTGTACTTGAATTGACATTGTTTTTCCTTATGCGTTATTAAAATTACACCTTGAGTGCTTTTAGAGGGTCAGCAAACACGCAATTCAACTTTTTAATATCGTCTAGCGTCCATAATCTGCCGTCTTTTGAGGTATGTGGTTGGGCAATTAAGGTTTTGCCGTCACTACGCACACCGTGTAATTCTGCAATCACATCAGATAATTCACGTCCTTCATATTGCTCAAAGATGTTTTGGCATTCATAACGTTCGGGTTCAGATAGCCACATGCGTTCGCCCCAATCATCAGAGAATGAGTGCATTTTGCCATTCCATTCATGCACGCGTAGGGTACTCGCGCCTTTGCATAAGCTAGGGCAGAAAGGCACTTGTGAAACGCGGTCGATATAAATCGGATGGTTGTTTTCAATAAACCACATCAATGGAATAAAGCCACTGTCTGGGTCTTCACAACCACGCGCCCGCCATTCTTCATAAATTTTGCCGTAATGCTCATACCAACCGGGATAATTGGCTTCAAACCATTCTGCTTCTTCAGCAGTTGGCAACGTCAAACGGAAAAAGCCTGTGGGCCATAAAGCGTAAGCGATTAAGAATAAATCGTGGTGCGCCCAGTAAGCGTCTTTTTTCGCATCGCGCAAACTGCGAGGTGATTCCACGCCGTATTTGCCCAAACGACCAATCCAAATACCACCCCAATCTTCATAAACCCAACGGTTCCATGTTTTAACCCAAGGTTCAACTTTGAAATGACTACCGTATTCAAATGCCATCCCTAATACTGGGGTGAAATACTTTTGTTGTGTCCAAAAAGCATTATTCAAATCGGTATTTAAATACTTAGAGGCGGCTTCGTCATTGGCAATAGAGACTACGGTTTGATAACCGTTTGCCATGTGGCGTAATTCATCGGTTTCAATTGATAAAAATACGGTTGGGGTAATTTCATCACCGTTAGCCGCAGCCCATTCAGTAACTGCCACAATTAATGGATTGGTAAAACAAGCCTCACCGACTAATTGCAAGTTAATTGAACATTCAACCGCATCACCTGAAATAAAACCATCAGAGAAAACCCGTTTCATACCTTTCCATAAAGGCCCAATAGTGCGAGTTCTACGCGCATCATTATGACCAGCGGCATCGGTTCCGTGTTTAGAGAAATAATAATTCACATAACCGCATTGGTTAGTATGTCTAATTTCATCTAATACTTGCGCTAAATAACCATTTTTTTGTTCAGGCGCAGTCGCAGAATCCCATAACATACCTGTGGCGGCAATCGCGTTATATTCACCCACTTCTAAAAAGTTTGAAACCACTTTCATAGTTTCATTCCATTTTGGATGCACGCGTGCGCCTGCATCTAAACGCGTTAATACATCTTGCAAACTACCAAATTGACGTTCGTCTTTTACCGATTCCATTCTGGCATATTCTTTAGCAATTAATTTAAACTGCTCTTTGGTATCATTTGCCATTTTGTACTTGGTGGGATATTTCGTCCGATTTTTTTCAAAATCCCAAGTAAAACTTTGCAACCATCTATGTACTTCTTGTGCATTAACACTAGTGGGAGCGCGATTGACAGCTAATGCGTCAGTGGCGGCTTTTGTTGCGGTACTTATAGCCATTATGACTACTCCTGATGTTTTCTTAAAATTAATTAAATGTACTAGGTCATCGCGCTATTGCAGTAAAAGAAAATTACGTCTTAAAGGAGGTTTCTTTGAAGATTAAACTCGATGACCTAATAACACTAATGGCAATAGCTGTGCCAAAATGCTATTAAAAGAAAACTGTAAATCAAAACAAAAAGATATTGTTTTATTAGACGCTAAGTGCAATAAGAAAATACTGTCCAATAATTAAACACTGTCTACTTATTGAACGTACAATTTTAGTTTCTTATATTCAACATAATTAACTACTTGATTTAAAAAACTGCGACAACTTGACGCGCGACAAAATGTCATCTTTGCAAAGCACATACTAAAAACTAAAATACACCCACTCTCAGCTTTCATAAGCTTACCTCCTAAAGGGTTCGAGAGCCTCTCGTGCGATCAATAACAATTGATCGCATTTTTTTTGCCTAGCGTTTTTAAAACTTAATTCAACTCTAAATGAATGCGACTATTCACTTAAAATAAACCTCAGTTTCAAATAAACTATTTTTCTGTGACATTTTGTCGCGCGGCAAAATGCCACATACTGGCTTGTTTTGTATTAGGTTAGAATCGAAAAAATAAAAATTAATCAAGAGGATTATTTGTCGTGTTTGAAAATTTTAATACTTTTTCTTTAACCGCTTTAGACCTACAAGCTAAAGTGCTATTACCTATTAAGACATTTTATCAAGAAGCTATTTTTGAATTTAATGCGCTTTATCAAGATATTCGTAACGTATTAATTGAAAATTACGGCGTTATTAGTACTACGGCTAAACAACTTTATCGCCATCCTAAACAAACCTTATCAGTTTGGTATGAACACGCGCAGACTGCCAGTCAGTATTTTTATCAACAAACGCAACAAAGTTTATTAACAACTTATCAAGACTGGCAATTGAGTTTTTCAGTGAGTAAAGATAAAAGCATTCAGTATTTACAAAGCAGTTGGCATGATACTGAGCAGTTTGGTATTAATAGTTTGCAATCAATAACGCAGTTAGGTAAACAAACTGAGCAATTATGGCAGGCGTTTATTAGTAATCCTGAGCAGTTTATGCTAGGGATTATTACGCCCTTAGTACAGTATATGAATAACTTGACTGACGAAACTGAAGCTAAATTAATCAGTAGTTATTATTTATTGATTGAGTTTTTTAATGTATTAACATCAAAATCCTTAAGTGTGTTACAGAATGTATATAAAGACAGTCTAGCTTCGGTATTAAATATTTATAGTGATGTCATTGGCTCTTTGGTGCTTATTTCTTAATGATTATTTAGTTGGAGTGCAAGCTTTGCTTGCAATGCAGGCAAAGCCTGTACTCCAATTTTAAGACATAAAAAAAGGTGAATGCGATAATCGCATTCACCTTTTTTATTTAAAGCTTAATCATTAATCGACATCTTTCCAATATTCATTTTTCAGTAAATAAGCAATTACTGAGAACAGTAATAAGAATAATAAGACATATTTACCTAAGCTTTCACGTTCTAATTGGGTAGGTTCGCCCACATAAACTAAGAAATTAACTAAGTCATTGACCATAGTATCAAATTCTTTTTCAGTCAATACCCCCGCTTCTTCAACGACTAATTTATCGTATTCGCCATAAATAGTGCGGCGTTTTTCAATGACTTGTTCACCTTGTAATTGCCATAATACATTAGGCATTGCCACATCAGGGAATACTTTATTATTCACGCCAAAAGGTCTTTTGGAATCGCTATAAAAACTTTTCAAATAAGTATATAACCAATCCGCGCCACGCACCCGCGCAATTAATGATAAATCGGGTGGTTGTGTACCAAACCATTTTTCAGCGTCATGTTTATTCATGGCAGTGTGTAATTGGTCATAAATACTCGCGCCTAATGGGGCAATATCGGCGAGCATAGTATTTTCAGGTACGTTCAAATCTAAGGCTATGCGTTTATATCGAATTTGTTTTGCCGAATGACAACCCAAGCAATAAGTCACAAAATGTTTCGCGCCACGTTGCAGAGATTGTTTATCGTTTAAATCAATATCGGCAGCATCTAAATCAAGGCTTTCGCTAGCATTAACCCCAAGAGATAGGGTAAGTAGTAATAATAGGATTATTTTTTTCATCTTAGTCTAAGCTCTCTTTGATTTTCTTTGCCAAGCGAGTAGTTACCTTCAACATACCCTCAGGATTGGGTCTTCTATTAAATACCGAACTACTAAATACATCATCAACTTCATGGCTTGAATGTTTTAATTCAGTCATTTCTTCAAAAGTGGCAATTAATTCGGGCAATTGTTCTTCTAAAGATTTTTGATGAGTGACGCGTAATGGCACAGGTTTAGTTTTTTCCCAACGGGTATAAATGGGCATTAATAAAAAGAAACCAAAATAAACAGCGGTAAATATTCTCGCAACTAAAGTCGCTTCTGGAGTTGCTGGTTGCGTTCCTAAATAACCTAATACTAAAAAGCTAATCACAAATAATAATAAAGCTTTTTTATAAATGCCGCCGCGATAGCGTATTGAACGCACAGGATTTCTATCTAACCACGGTAATAAAAATAAAATACCTACTGCCGCGCCCATACCAATAACACCTGCGAATTTATCAGGAATTGCGCGAAGAATGGCATAGAAAGGCGTGAAATACCACACGGGGGCAATATGCTCGGGGGTTTTCATGGGGTCTGCGGGAATAAAATTGGCGTGTTCTAAAAAGTAACCGCCCATTTCTGGCATATAAAAAATAACGGTGGCAAAGAATATTAAAAATACCCCAACACCAAATAAATCTTTTACGGTGTAATAAGGATGAAAAGGCACACCGTCTAAAGGATGACCATCTGCGCCTTTGACTTTTTTAATATCAATCCCATCTGGATTATTTGAACCTACTTCATGTAATGCCACAATGTGCATGAATACTAGCATCACTAATACTAATGGCACGGCAATAACATGGAAAGCAAAGAATCGATTTAAAGTGGCATCTGATACTACATAATCGCCGCGTATCCATAAGGATAATTCATCACCAATTACAGGTATTGCGCTGAATAATGAAATAATAACTTGTGCGCCCCAATAGGACATTTGTCCCCAAGGTAATAAATAGCCCATAAAGGCTTCTGCCATTAAAGCGACAAATAATAACATGCCAAATATCCAGATTAATTCGCGTGGCTGTTTAAATGAGCCATACATAATGCCGCGAAACATGTGTAGATAAACGACAATAAAAAACGCTGACGCGCCTGTGGAGTGCATATAACGCACTAACCAACCCCAATGCACATCACGCATAATATATTCAACTGAATCAAACGCGAGTTTAGCATCGGGTTTGTAATTCATGGTGAGTAATATGCCAGTGACAAATTGATTCACTAAAACCAGTAATGCCAATGAGCCAAAGAAATACCAAATATTAAAATTTTTGGGCGCGTAATAATGGGTCATGTGGTCTTTCCATAGCGAGGCTAATGGAAAACGATTTAAAACCCAATCACCGCATTCGGTAAGACGTGTTTTCATGCTTTTTGCTCCTCTGGCATTTCACCCACAATTAAGCGCGTGTCGGTGATGTAACGATAAGGGGGGATTTCTAAGTTAGTCGGAGCGGGTACGCCTTGATAAACACGCCCTGCTAAGTCAAACCAAGAGCCGTGACACGGACAAAAGAAACCGCCTTTCCATTTTTCACCCAAATCATGAGGAGCCACTTCGGGTCTAAAAGTAGGAGAGCAACCTAAATGGGTACATAAACCCACTGCAACAAACACTTCAGGCTTGATTGAACGCCCCGCATTTTTACTTGAAGGCGGTTGAAGCGATTCTTCTGATTGCGGGTCGCGCAATTCATTAGTTAGTGTGGCTAAGGTGGCTAACACTTCAGGCGTTCGATGCAATACCCATACAGGTTTGCCGCGCCATGCCACGCGAATGAGTTGCCCTGTTTCCATTTTACTCAAATCAATTTCTACAGGCGCGCCTGCTGCCATTGCTTTAACACTAGGCTGCATTTGCGCTAAGAAAGGGATGGCTAAATAACCCGTTCCGACCGCACCGACTACTGTTAATGCACTGGTTAAAAACTGGCGTTTGCCTTGATCTACGCCTTCATTATTCATTGTGTAACTCTCCTGATTAAGTACGCGCTTTAGCACGTTTTTTTATTTCAGGCCAATATACCATTAGATGCTACTCAATTTGAAGTGCTTACCTTGAATTGTTTTATTTTCATTTAACGCTTAAAAAAATAGCTTTGCTAAGCGTATGAACCGACATGCTATTATTTATTTTCTTTGCACAGCTTAAAGAGTCGCTTAACATTATCTGACCCCAAAACACTCAAACAGTAGGCAATAAAGGAAACACCGTGAGCGTATTAGACGAATTAAGAAAAAAAGCAGAAGAAAAACAAGCCGCCGAAGAAAAACAAGCGGTTAATTATGAGCGTTTAGAACAGACTTACCTAAAAGAACTGCTCCCTAAAATGCAATACCTCTATGACAATCTCAATGAAACCGTAAAACACCTTAATTTTTTAGAAGAACCACTATTAATAAAAGATTATGGTTCACGCCTTCCGCAATTTGGAAGATTAATGCAGAAGAATTATAAAATTAATACCGATGGTCGAATTGGTCACGCCGATTATCAGCGTTTAATGCAAATTAATATTAGTTTTTCTTGCGAAGGTCCGGGGGAATTTACTTATTCGGTCGCAAAAAACTTTAGTAATAAAGAAAAAGAATTTTTACTTGAACGCGGACTGACTTTTACCACAGCCTCGGTTAATGAAACGCGGCAAAGCTTTACAGTAAAACGTAAAATTCCTGTGACTTTTTCTGTTAAAGTCGATTACGATAACTCTAAATTAGAAGTGATTATTAATAATCATCAAAATTTAGAATTTTTTTCTAAAAGTTTTACGCCAGAAGAATTAAATGATGAGTTTTTAGAAGATTTATTGAGTTATTTTATTCGTAAAAATACACACTTTATTAAACCCGACATTACTGAAAGTCATAAAGTGGTTATTCAAAGTCATCTTGAACCCTATCAATTACAGCAACGTGAATTACTAGCCGAAATTGCCAGAGAAAAAGCAAAAGAAAGAGAATTGAAAGAGAATTCTTCTAAATTTTCTTTCAAAAAAATCTTTGGCAAACGCAATAAATAATAGACGTGTTTTACAATAAAATAAATTATGATGATAAACAATGGAATCCAAAATCATGATTTTGGACTCCACACACAAAATCAACCGTTTAAAACCCTGTCGCCACAAGTCTTCTATTAATGTTCTTCACTTTGCCACAAACAAACCCCGCTGGTTTTTTCAATAGAACTTAAACGTAGCTCATGGGCTTCTAATTCCACAGCATTACAAGCAATAACCGCAAGTGCGGGTCGGTTGATAAATAAACGTTTATGTTCTTGGCTATTATTTTGTGCGTTTGTTTGCGTAGATTCTTCATCGAGTAATGAGGCTTGCGCCCCTGTCATTAACAAAAATACATCGGCTAAAATTTCAGCATCTAATAACGCGCCATGCAGTTCACGATGACTATTATCAACGTTGTAACGCTTGCAAAGCGCGTCTAAACTATTGCGTTGCCCTGCATGTTTTTGCCGTGCATAGACCAGCGTATCGAAAACTGTACTATAATCGCTGACCGCGCCTAATGAAGGTTTCATTAAGGAAAATTCAGCATTAATAAAACCCACGTCAAATGGCGCGTTATGAATCACTAATTCTGAATCCCGAATAAAATCGATAAATTCAGCGGCAATATCAGCAAATAAAGGTTTATCATCCAAAAAAGCATTACTTAAACCATGCACTGCCACCGCACCCTCATCAATGGCACGTTGTGGATTGAGATAACAATGAAAACGTTTACCTGTAATACGACGATTAATTAATTCAATAGCCCCGATTTCAATAATACGATGCCCTTCTTGTGGATTTAAACCTGTAGTTTCAGTATCTAAAACCACAATGCGTTGTTTATTCATGATGTAAGCCTATTGTTTTAATGATTTGTAATACTCAAAATATAACGCCATATACAAAACCACTATAGCGGTTTATTCTAAAACTTTCTAGCTTCATTACTGTGTTGCTGTTATGACAATAAATTTAAGGAGATTCTTTGAAGTTGAATCTAAATGATGCCCCAAGTAATGACGATGTACAGCAAACCATTGTTCTTGTTGAAGAGCAACATAATCCATCAACTGATTTTTTTATTATTCCCGCCTTAACGGCTAATGGTTATCATAAAATTATTCGCTATGGTTTTAAGAATTTACCCAGTGCTAGTGATTTAGTCGGGGTTACTGTTATTTTTGTGCGTTATATTGCACCTGCGTGGGTAAAATTAATTAAGCAAGTGCGTGCTAGTTTAAAAGAATTAATTGTATTTATCGATGATGATGTTTTTAATATAAACGCCTCAGTGGGGATGTCGTGGCGGTATCGTTTTAAATTAGCCTATTTATCAGCGTGGCGATTTCAATGGTTAAAAACTCAACAAGCACAATTATGGGTATCTACGCCTTATTTATTACAAAAATACAGCGATTGGCAACCGCGTTTAGTCTTACCTTCACCTATTGATAGTTCTTGTCAAATATTGCGGGTATTTTATCACGGCACGGCTTCACATCATGCTGAAATTAAATGGCTACATCCTGTTATTACCCAAGTATTAAATCGCAATAATAAAATTGCTTTTGAAATTGTGGGCGGTGACGAGGTTTATCGACTTTATCGGGGCTTAAATAGGGTAACGGTGATTCATCCGATGAAATGGTCAGCGTATCAATGTTTTTTAAATGCAGAAAAACGCCATATTGGTTTAGCGCCCTTATTAGATACGCCTTTTAATAAAGCCCGTTCTTATGCTAAATTTTTTGGAATTCATAGTTGTGGCGCGGTGGGTATTTATTCAGATAATGGTATTTTTAATAACATTGTACAACACGGCGTTGATGGTTTAGTGATTCCAATGGAGACCGAGGCGTGGGTTGAGGCGATTTTACAATTAATTGATAATGAAAGCTTGCGAGAAACTTTATTAACTAATGCTACTGTTACTTATAATAACTTGATAGAAAAAGCGCAAAACAGTTATCAACACTTATTAGTTTCTAAATAATAAAAACCTGCTAGCTTTTTAAAACTTAGCAGGTTTTTTTATGGATTAACTGAAGTTATGTAAGATTATACAACATTGTAGGGGCGAAT
>JBAQSX010000084.1:0-58586 GCA_049296695.1 Methylococcaceae bacterium
ACAATTAATGAAGACACCGATTCAGGCGCGATTGCCATTACCCGCAATGCCGCTGACGGTTCAGAAATCACTTATTACAAAGTAACTAGTATTGATGGTGGCACGTTATACAGCGATTCAACTTACACCACAGCTATCAGCAATAGCAGTTTTATTGCCTCAGCGGGTGCAACCACCAATGTGTATTTCAGACCCACCGCTAATTCTGACGCGGCGGGACATTTCACTGTTCAAGCCTCAACTAGCAATGCCGATGCAGGTTTGGGTGGTTCAACGGCTACATCGACTATTAGTGTCACGCCTGTCAATGACGCGCCCACGTTAAACAGCGGCGCAACTGTTAGCTTCAACTTTGACAATACCATCAACGACACGACGACTAGCAATGTCGTCAAAGTATCCACCTTACTTGACAGCAGTCATGGCAAATACGCCGATGTTGACATTACAAGCGCACAAGGCATTGCCATTACTGCCACCTCAGGCGGCACTTGGTACTACAACACCAGCAACAGCACCACAGGCGGCACGGTCATCACAGGTGAATCAACCAGCTCACCTTTACTGCTCGATTCCGTTGATTATCTCTATTTTGTGCCAACTTCAGGTACAACAGGTACAGCTAAACTCAACTTTTTAGGCTGGGATAAAACTACAGGGACAGCTTTAAGCTTAGGCAATGCCACAACCACAGGTGGCACAACAGCCTATTCAAGTACCGTAGCTGAAGCAGATCTCAGCGTCATTCCCACTAATAGCGCGCCCGTGATGACTTCAAACGGCGGCGGCACTACGGCTAGCATTAACGCCGTGCAGTATTTGACGGCCGTCACCACAGTCACTGCAACCGATGCTGATAACGATACCCTCAGTTATAGCCTCACAGGTGGTACTGATAAAGCACTCTTTCAAATTAACAGTAGCAGTGGCGTACTAAGTTTTATTAACGCGCCACAAACCGCCGCTAGTTACAACGCTATTGTTACTGTCTCAGATGGCAAAGGTGGCACAGACACACAAAGCCAAACCATAACCGTTTTAAGTGACCTTGATAGAGACGGCACGCCTGACATTACCGACACCGACATTGACAACGATGGTCAACTCAACTCCATCGAATCCCCTGTACCCAATGCTAACGATGGCGGTACAGGTGATGGTAACGGTGATGGCATTACCGATACCACCCAAGTCAACGTTGCTTCCTTTCCAACCGTCGCCGCGACAAAAAACTACGCCACACTTGCTGTTCCTAGTGGTTTGAGTTTAACCAGTGTTTCCAATAGTGCCGCACCCTCTGGTCTGCCGCGTAGCGTTAAAATGCCCTTGGGTGAATTTAGCTTTACTATCAACAACGTCAGCACAGGCGGCACAGTCAATCTCAGCATTTATGTTGATAAAACCCTAGGACTCAATAGCTACTACAAACAAGATGCTAATGGCGTATGGCAAAACATCGCCACCAGTTCTAGCGTGGTGGGCAACAAAACTCAAATCAACTTCAGTTTAACCGACGGTGGACAATACGATGCTGACCACAGCGCGAATGGTGTCATCGTTGACCCCAGTACCCCCGCGCAAACTACGCCACTGATTACCAGTAACGGCGGCAACATTACCGCTAGCATCACTATTGACGAAAACAGCACCACAGTGACTAGCGTACAGGCAACAAATGTTACCAGTTATGCGATTACAGGCGGCGCAGACCAAGCTGACTTTAGCATTAACGCAACGACAGGGGCTTTAAGCTTTATCAATCCGCCTGATTTTGAAAACCCAACCGATAGTGATAGCAACAATAGCTATCTTGTTGATGTCACTGCCAGCGATAACAATAATGGCACAGACACACAAAGCTTAACGGTCAACATCAACAACCTTGCCGCCGTTATCATCACTCCAAGCACAGCGCAAACTACAGGTGAAAACGGTAGCAACGCCACTTACAGTATTGTGTTAAATGATGTGCCTGCAACTAATGTCGTTTTAAACTTCACCAGCAGTGATACCAGTGAAGGCACAGTCACATCCTCATTAACCTTTACCCCAAGCAATTGGAATACTCCGCAAAACCTAGTGGTGCATGGCATAGATGATTATCTCAATGACGGTAACATCGCCTATAGCATTAATGTTTCAGTCAGCACTACTGACGTGCAATACAAAAACCTCAACATCAATCCCTTGCAACTCACTAATTTAGACGATGGTCGTGATGTACCTTTGAATTTGGATGGTGACCGAGGCAATACCAAACCTATTTACGATAACCTAACAGGCTTAGATGGTAACGACACTTTACATGGCTATACCATGAGCGATAGTTTATCGGGCGGTATTGGTGACGATAAACTTTGGGGAGGCTATGGTAACGACACTTTAGGGGGTGGCGTGGGTAATGACTTACTCAATGGCGAGGCTGGGGCTGATTTAATTAACGGCGGCGCGGGTGATGATACTTTAGACGGCGGCGCGGGAATTGATACTTTAAACGGCGGCGCGGGTAATGATTTTTATATAGTCGATGAATGCGATTTAGTGAATACCATTAAAGACTCAGGTTCGAGCAGTGATAAAGATACCGTACTGCTCGATTATGCACAGAATAATTATTCATTACCTAGTAGTATTGAAAATGGCGTAATTGTAATCGACAGCGATTGTAACTGTAATAATATTATTAGCGATACTCTCACAGGTAATACCAGCAATAATCTACTTACAGGTAATGAAGGCAATAATGCTTTAAATGGTGATTTAGGAAATGACACTT
Source organism: Methylococcaceae bacterium (assembly GCA_049296695.1). Taxonomy (GTDB): domain Bacteria; phylum Pseudomonadota; class Gammaproteobacteria; order Methylococcales; family Methylomonadaceae; genus UBA10906. Next base: position 2,777 of record JBAQSX010000084.1, read on the forward strand.
TAATTGGCAATGTGGGTAACGACACTTTAAATGGTGGTTTAGGTAATGACACATTAACAGGTGGCGTGGGTAAAGATATTTACCGTTTTACTGATAGTATTAGCACCAGTAATATCGATAAAATCACCGACTTTTTAGCTGTCGATGATACTATTCAATTAAATCACAGTATTTTTAGTACATTAACCACTACAGGTGTTTTAAATAATGCTTATTTAAAAATAGGTTCTGTTGCTGGAGATAATAATGATTATATTATTTATAATCCCAGCACAGGTGCATTATCTTATGATGCTGACGGTAATAGCTCTAAAATTGCCGCTGTTTCTATTGCTTTATTAGGGACTAATCTAGCAATTACTAACGCGGATTTTGTAGTGATTTAAGTTATTAATTGAAGTTATGCACTGGTAATAAAAACGTAGGGGCAAAATATTTTTTGCCCTTTAGTAACAATCGTTTGTTATTAAAGGGCAAATATGATTTGCCCCTACATTGACAACCTTTGCCTAACCTCAGTTATTAAAAAAACCTTTGTAAGAAAGGCGTGTAAATTTAGACTTACACGCCTTTCTTATTTTTGGCAAGTGTTAATAGATTTAAAACTAAAATAGTGTGATAATTAGGGTATTAAATTACTACTTTATTAAGATTTGCCGTCATGTCAAACACTGTTTTATTTATCGATGCTAATATCGGCGATTATCAAACTTTGTTGACGATTAAGCAGACTACTAAAAAATTGAGCGTGAGTTTTTATGATTATGTTCATGACAGGGTATATTATTTTTTTGTATAAAGTATAGTAATCTATAGAAAAATATACCGTTAAAAAGACGTAAAGTTTTAAAAAGCTACTGCGACACACTATAAACCACCATTGTATTTTATTAATTTAAATAATAATGGCTATACTCAAAGCATTTAAATATCGGATTTATCCGACACGACAACAAGAAGTTTTCAAATAAAACCTTTGGTTGTGTGCGCGTGGTTTGGAATCACAACATAGAAACATTTAATAAATATGATAAAAATTTAATTGAGCAAGAACAGCCATTAACATCAACTGAATTGAGAAAACAGTTTGAATGGATGCAAGAAGTCAGCGCGGCGGCTTTACAACAAAAAGTTGGGATTTTAAAACTTTTAAAAAGAATTACTTTTCTAAAACCAGAAAGAAAAAAATCGGCAGACCTTCGTTTAAAAAAAGAACTAATAACCAAAGTTTCAGATTACCTAATCAAAAGTTTAGCTTAAAAGATAATAGCATTCGATTAGAAAAGATTGATAAAGTTAAAGTGGTGATTGATAGGATTATTCCTATTAATAGCAAAGTTATGTCGATTACTGTTTCTAAAAATAAAGGCAATCAGTTTTTTGCATCAATTTTAGTGGAAACTGAAATAATAGCTAAAGAAAAAACAGGAAAAAGTATTGGAATGGATATTGGGATTAAAAGTTTTTTAACCTTAAGTAACAATATAATAGTAGAAAATCCTCAGTATTTTCGTGAGAACCAAGCGAAACTTGCTAAGGCACAAAAACACCTTTCGCGTAAAGTGAAAGGTTCAAAAAGAAGACAAAAAGCCAAGTTAAAAGTCGCTCGCATTCATATTAATATCGCTAATAAACGTAAAGATTTTATTCATAAACAGACAACAAAACTTGTTAATGAATACGATATTATAGCTATTGAAGATTTGAATGTCGCTGGTATGGCAAAAAATCATAAACTTGCTAAATCTATTAGTGATGCTTCTTTTGCCGAGTTTTATAATGTTTTGAGTTATAAAGCAGATTGGTATGGCAAAGAAGTGATTAAAGTTGATAAGTGGTTTGCGAGTTCTAAAACCTGTTCCTGCTGTGGTTGGGAAGATAATAATTTAACATTATCAGACAGAGTATTTAAATGTAAAGTCTGTGAATTAGAGATAGATAGAGATTTAAATGCCAGTAAAAATATTTTGAATGAAGCATTGAGAGTTAGCAATGCGTTTGCGAACGCCGAGCGAATGTCAGACGTGTAAGTTTTACTTAAATGGCAGTTTGCGTTGAAGCGTTTAGATGAACATAGCTAAGGTATACTTTTCTATGGAATTCATAACTATCTTTTGAAATAAAACCGCACCAGTGGCAACGCGGGGCGGTTTTCTATTTTTGAAAGTTTTTTGTAGTGCAGTTTGCTTTTTAAGGTTTTTTTTAAACAAAATTGGAGATTTAAAATGGCAAGAACAGTTTTTAATGGCACAACAGGGGCTGATACTTACACGGCTCCTGTAGCAACAGATAATTACGTTGCTTACGGTTATGCAGGAAATGACACCATGACTGGCGGTGATTTATACGACCAACTCTTCGGTGGTAATGGCAAGGATAGTTTAGATGGTGGCGCAGGTGGCGACCGTTTATATGGAGATGCTGGCAATGACACTGTAATCGGCGGTTTGGGAAACGATTCGCTTAGCGGCGGTGCGGGCAATGATACTGTCAGCTATGCTTCTGATACTGTAGGCGTAACCGTCAATTTATCAACGCAAATCATGAGCGGTGGCAATTCAGGCACAGATCTGATTTCAAGTTTTGAAAACGTGATTGGCGGGTCAGGCAATGATAATTTAACCGCAAATGGCACAGGCAGTTCCCTCGAAGGCGGGGACGGCACTGATGTGTTAATTAGTGGCGCGGGCGTTGATACTTTAGTCGGTGGCAATGGCAACGACACTTATTATGTGGACAGTGCCTCAGACATTGTGAGTGAAACAGCAACCACTCTTAGCAATGACACGATTAACAGCAGTGTAAATATTGTTGCATTAGCCGCGAATGTTGAAAATCTAACCTTAACGGGTTCTGCTGTAACAGGTACTGGCAATGATTTAGCCAATAGTATTATTGGCAATAGTGCCAGCAATATTTTAGATGGTGGCAGTGCTGGCAATGACAGTATCTCAAGCGGCTTAGGTGCTGATCAAATCAATGGCGGCACAGGTGATGATGTGCTATCTGGCGATAGCGGTTTAGATTCTATGATAGGAGGTGCTGGCAATGACACGTTGACAGGTGGCGCAGACAGTGACACGTTTATTTTTGAAAGTTCGGGGAATAATGGTAAAGACACGATTGTCGATTTTGCAACTGGTACGGATACGTTAGACCTCTCCGCTATATTTCCACTCGGTGCAGTAATTAACATTTATTTGAGTGCGATTGCGCCTGACAGCACTGCAAATCGCTTGGACTTTGTAGATGTCATTACCACGAATGGATTGAGTTCAATTTTTACCATTGGCGGCACGCATAATCTAGGTTTTGGCGATGTGCTAGGTGATACGACTGGAAACGCTAATGTTGCGGCGTTCCTGAATGATCATTTTACTGGTAATTCATCAACAACAGATACCGATGTCGGCGTGTTTATTTTGAATATTGTTGGTACCGCTTATATGTATCAATGGGATAACGATACAACAGCCAATGTGATTCAAGGTACGGAATTATCGCTGATTGGGGTAATTACAGGCACAGTCGCTGGCACTGATATTTTGTTACTAACAGGGCCATAAAACATTTTTCGTATTACCTAAGCCCTAAAATCGTCTTTGAGGCAACTTAAGGGCGGTTTTTTCTGCGTACTATGAGTCTCATCACTTCTAAAGATCTGCAAAAAAACAGGGTTAGTAACTGCTAATTGAAAACTTATCTAAAGTTAGCTAAACTTACTCATTATGAATAAGTTTATAAGCATCAAAGAAGCCGCTGAACAGTTAGGCGTATCGACATCAACGTTAAGACGATGGGAAAAAGAAGGTAAATTATTGCCTGACAGTCGCACGTCTGGAAATCAACGCCGATACCTTATTGATTCAATTAAAACGCAATTATCTGAAACTCATTTGATTTTACCCCAACGTCAAACAATTGCTTATGCACGAGTTTCTAGTCATGATCAAAAATTAGATTTGGAACGACAAAAAGAAATATTGGCATTATATTGTGTTAAACAAGGCTATAACTTTACGCTTATTTCTGATATTGGTTCAGGAATGAATTATTATAAAAAAGGTCTAAAGAATTTAATTAATGATATTATCGCCGATAAAATAGAGCGCATTATCATTACGCATAAAGATAGATTATTACACTTTGGTGCTGAGTTAGTTTTTTCTATTTGTGAAACTAAAAATGTACAGATTATTATTCTCAATCAAGGCGAAGAGACGACATTTGAAGAAGAGTTAGTTAAAGATGTATTAGAAATAATTACCATATTTAGTGCAAAGCTGTATGCTAGTCGTAGCAAAAAGAATAAAAAACTCCTTGAAAAAATCACGCAAGTTATTCAAGAAGAATCCCCATGATAATTGCCCATAAAATTGAATTAAAACCCAATAATAAACAAATTAGCTATTTCACTCAGGCAGTGGGAACAGCTCGATTTGCATATAATTGGGCTTTAAAACAATGGCAATTACAATATCAGGCTTATCAATTAAATAATACCCTTTCTAAACCTTCGCAATTCAGTTTAAGAAAAGAATTAAATGCGATAAAAAATACCCAATTTCCATGGATGGAAAAGGTCACTAAATGTGCGCCACAAATGGCAATTATTCAATTAGGTACGGCTTTTCAACGCTTTTTTGATGGCGTTTCAAAGTATCCTACTTTTAAGAAAAAAGGCGAACACGATAGTTTTACCATTAGTAATGACCAATTTCGTGTTGAAGCTAAAAAAATTCGTATCCCTAAACTCGGTTGGGTTCGATTAAAAGAATTATTACGCTTTTCAGGAAAAATACTTTCAGCAACTATATCAAGACAAGCACATAAATGGTTTGTCAGTATTACCATTGAAACCACTGCTAATTCAAACCCTATTATCGAAAGCCAAGATAATACCGGTGTTGATTTAGGTTTAATCGATTTAGCTGTATTATCCAATGGAGAAAAAATACCCGCTAATTCAAAAGTTAAAAAGCTGTTACATAAAATAGCTAAACTGCACAAACAACTCAGTAAAAAAGAAAAGAAATCACGCAATTATGATAAAGCAAAACTAAAACTCGCTCGATGTTATTACCATTTAAGCAATATTAGAAAGGATGTTTTGCATAAATTGACACATTATCTCACTCAGCATTTTTATATTATTGCGATTGAAGATTTAAATATCAAAGGCATGTTAAAAAATAGTCGTTTAGCAAAAGCGATTAGTAATATGGGTTGGGGCGAATTTAAACGGCAATTACTCTATAAAGCCAAACAAAAGGGTAATCAAGTTGTTTTAGTGGATAGATGGTTTGCGAGTAGTAAAACCTGTTCAAATTGCGATTTTGTTATTTCAGAATTAGTATTATCTGAAAGAGAATGGCATTGTCCAAACTGCCATAGTCATCATGACCGCGATATTAATGCGGCTGTGAATTTGCTTAATTGGGCAATGAAATATTTATCTACCGTAAGCTCTACGGGAAGTCACGCTTGTGGAGAGGAAGGCTCTGGCAAGGTTCGTAAGAATCGTGTGAAACCGTCCGCGTTGAAGCAAGAAAATAGCACTGATTTGGCTTTAGCTAAGTTTAGATAAGTTTATTGGAGCGGTCATACTATGTTGAACGCATTGATTCAGACTTTTCAAAGTTGCCCTTTGAAATTAACTGAGGTCAAGTAGTTACAATTTTTTAATAAAAACTGAGAAATTTATTTATGGCAAATAGTAAAACTTTTACATACGCTTATGAAGTGACAGGCACTGGCACTTATAAAATTGGAGCTGAAGCAGGCGGCGGCGGGTATGATGTTTCTGATAGTGACCCTAATCAAGAAACAGCAACACTTAATGACAATACCATTGATAATGGTTACATAACTGTTGCTGAAATTACAAATGCTTCGGCGGCTGGTTTATCTGGTGGTACGATGCTTGCGTATGCCAGCATCACTGGAGACATTATTGTCACTGGCTTTAATTCTGCTGATATTGTTGTAACTTATCTGTTCTCTGATACCCAACATTTGACTCCCAATGTTGATACTTTTACGCCTGATACAACAACTGGCATTTATTCCTACGCACCCAGTAACACCGCGCCTACTTTTACCACCATACCTAGCACGACATTAACCGTTGCTGAAAATTCTACTGGTACGACTGCTAAGGCGTTACTGCATATCAGCGACCCCGATGCCAATCAAACCGAAACTTGGACGCAGATTACTGCGCCTACTAATGGCACAATAGATTTTGGTAGCACACCTAATTCTGTTGCTAATACAGGGACTGGTTCGACTGATCTTTCCCCTAGCGGCAAGCTAAATTATGTACCCACCGCTGGCTACGCAGGGTCTGATAGTTTTGTCATGCAAGTCGATGATGGCAATGGAGGCACGGCTACACGCACCATTAACGTTAGTGTCACGCCCACTACGCCCAGCGTACTTGACTTAGCGACTGCTTCTGATACTGGCAACAGCACTGACAATATCACTAAAGCGACCAGCTTAGATTTTTCAGGCGTGAGTGCGGCTAGTGATACCACCAGCACTGTATTAGTCTTTCTCGATAAAAATGGCAATGGTAGTTATGAGAGCGGTACTGATCCAAGCGTTACTGCTACCGAAAATAATGGCACATGGTCAGTAACAGGACTTAGCACCACTGGCGTGGTTGATGGTACTTATAATGTTTATGCTTTTGCCACATCGGCAACGGGTAGTTTGAATAGCGCACTCAGTAGTCCGCTAAGTGTGACGCTTGATACCGTGTCGCCAACAGTTGCCATTAGCAGTGATGTTGCCACCCTGAAAGCTAACGAAACAGCCGCTATCACCTTCACCTTTAGCGAAGACCCAGAAACAAGCTTTAGCAGTGCTGATGTGAGTTTAAGCAACGGTACACTCGGTGCGATTACAGGCACAGGACTGACCCGCACCGCCACCTTCACCCCCACAGCCAATTTAGCCTCAGGCAGTGCCAGCATTACCGTTACCAATGCCAGTTATACCGATACCGCAGGTAACACAGGCAGTGCGGGGACAACCCCCACCATTAGTATTGATACCGCTGTACCTGACGCATTGATCTTTGCGTTAAATAGCGACACGGGTTCTAGTAACAGCGATAAAATCACCAATGATAATATCATCAATATTAATGGTTTAGAAACAGGTGCAACATGGCAATATAGCTTAAACGGCGGCACGAGTTGGTCAGCGGGCAGTAGCACGAACTTCAATATGAGTTCGGATACGGTTTATGCGGTTGGCAATATTCAAATTAAACAAACCGATGTCGCGGGTAACGTGAGCAGTACCACTTCAAACACCGTAGCGTTCACCGAAGACAGCAGCGTTGCTGGTTTAAGCTTTACGTTAAATAGCGATACGGGTTCTAGCAACAGCGATAAAATCACCAATGATAATGTCATCAATATTAATGGCTTAGAAACAGGTGCAACATGGCAATATAGCTTAAACGGCGGTACGAGTTGGTCAGCTGGAACGGGGACTAGTTTCAATATGACCGCTGATACTACTTATGCGATTGGCGATATTAAAGTCAAACAAACCGATGTCGCGGGTAATGTAAGCAGTATCACTTCAAACACCGTAGCCTTCACCGAAGACAGCACCGCGCCCACCTATACAGTTACGCCACCTGACACCATTAGCACAACAGGTGCGACCAGTAGCACATTCACCGTGCAGTACAACGATACCAATGGTATTGACAGCAGTACCATTGACAAAAATGATGTCAGTGTAACAGGGGGTGCTAGCATTAGTGATGTCACTTGGGATAGCAAAAGTCACACCGCCACTTACACTATTACCCCCCCAGATGGCAGTTGGGATAGTGCCGATAATGGTAGCTACACCATTGGCTTAGTTGCTAATCAAGTCAACGATACCGTAGGTAATAGCGTTACCGCATCAACTAATGCAAGTAGTTTTAACGTAGCCATTGCTGGCTTTACCATTAATCCAACGACTCCACAAAACACAGGTGAAAACGGCAACACTGCCAGCTATGACATTGTATTAAAAGGTAAACCCAGTGCGGATGTGGCATTGACTTTCACTAGCAGTGATACCAGTGAAGGTACACCTGTCCCCGCTTCTTTAACGTTTACATCTGCTAATTGGAATGTGACGCAAACCCTAGTGGTTCATGGCGTTGATGATTATTTAAACGATGGTGATATTAGCTATCAAGTCAGCACCCAAATTACGACTAGCGATACTAATTATCAGGCATTTAGCATTGACCCCTTCCAATTAACCAACAAAGATGATGGACGTGATGTGCCGTTAAATTTGAATGGTGACAGAGGCAATACCAAACCCATTTACGACACCCTAATAGGCTTAGATGCCAATGACACTCTGCACGGCTACACCATGAGCGATAGTTTATCGGGTGGTATTGGTGACGATAAACTTTGGGGAGGTTATGGTAACGATACTTTAGACGGCGGTGTGGGTGATGATTCGCTCTATGGCGGCGCGGGCGCGGATTCTCTAGTAGGCGGCGCGGGCAACGATATTTTAGATGGCGGCACAGGTACTGATACTTTAGATGGCGGCGCGGGTAGTGATACTTATTATCTAGGTTATTATGACCGAGATAATATTAATGATAGCGGCACTAATACTAGCGATAGTGATACTGTTATTATTCCTTTCCAAGTGACCAGTTATACCTTACCTTCAAATATTGAAAACGGTACTATTTCAACAAGTACTAATACTTATACAAGCATTAGCGTTTATGGAACAGTGAATGCCATAAGTGATACGTTAATAGGTAATGCTAATAATAATATATTAACAGGTAATGAAGGCAATAACGCATTCAATGGTGATTTGGGTAATGATACTTTAATTGGTAATGCGGGTAATGATACTTTAAACGGTGGTTTAGGTAATGACACATTAACAGGTGGAGTAGGACAAGATGTTTTCCGTTTTGCCAATAGTATTAATACCAGTAATATCGATAAAATCACTGACTTTTTAGCTGTTGATGATACTATTCAATTAAATCATAGTATTTTTAGAGCATTAACTAGTACAGGTGTTTTAAATAATGCTTATTTAAAAATAGGTGCGGCGGCGGCTGATAATAATGATTATATTATTTATAATCCTAACACGGGGGCATTATCTTATGATGCTGACGGTAATAACTCTAAAATTGGGGCGATTTCTATTGCATTATTAGGGACTAATCTAGCGATTACTAACGCGGATTTTGTAGTAATTTAAATATTTTATAAGTTTACGACTGGCAGTCCTTTAAGGACTGCCAGTCGTTAATTAAGCAACATAAAACGCAATAACTCTAATTTATTATTAGCCTTTTATTTTATCTGCCAAGCCTGTCATTCTCGCCACTTTTTGATGAATACTTTTTATAAAAACGGCTTTTTCAGTGATTATTTTAATAGTTTCTTTAGCGCGAGTAATGGCGGTATACAGTAATTCTTTAGTTAATACAGGATTAATACGTTCAGGCAAAGCAAGCACAATATGTTCAAATTCAGAGCCTTGACTTTTATGTACTGTCATGGCAAACACGGTTTCACAAGCGGGAATTCGCGCAGGTAAATAGCGTTTAATACTGCCATCGGCTGTTAAAAAATACACCATTAAAGTATCTTGCTCTAATAAACACAAACCAATATCGCCATTATATAAATGCAAAGCAGGATTATTTTGCGTGATGATAATAGGTCTGCCCACATACCATAAACTGTTTAATTGAATTAAACGTTTATGCACTAAAGCTTGTTCGACTAAATGATTAATCTCAGCCACTGAATTTTTGCCTTGTCGATTGGCACATAATACCCGAAATTGATTAAATGCTTGATAAATACTTGGAAAATCAGCACCTATTTTAATCAGTTTTAAATACTGACTATATTGCCCAGCAATATAAGCAATACTCTCCGTTTGCGGCAATAAACTAATTATAGTTTGCGTTTCATTACTTAATTGTTGCCACGCTTTTTCAGCGTGTTGTTGATTAATAGAATTAGCAAAGTCCTTAATAACATGATTAAAACGATAAGCGTGTTGTAATTCAAGCGTATGTGCTGGCAGGCTTTGAGTTAAATCGGCTAATACTGAGCCTGATTCCACTGAGGCTAATTGATCTTTATCGCCTAATAATATTAAACGCGCTTCACTTTTTAAAGCATCGACTAATTTTGCCATTAATGCTAAATCCACCATTGAAGCTTCATCAACGACAATCACATCATAAACCAGTGGATTTTTTGCATGATGCCGAAAATAAGGTGATTGCGGTAATGCTCCCAATAATCGATGCAGGGTACTCACTTCATGAGGAATTAATTGTTTTAAATCAGCAGAACAATTCAATTTAGCTTTATTAATACCAATGGATTCTTGCAAACGCATCGCCGCTTTACCTGTGGGCGCGGTTAGGGCAATTAATAAAGGTTGCGAACTCAGTTCTTGTAATAAGGCTAAAATTTTGACCACTGTGGTGGTTTTACCCGTCCCCGGGCCGCCTGTGATAATACTTAAACGTTGGCTAACTGCCAGTTTTGCCGCTTCACGTTGCCAATTGGTTTGAGTGCTGATTTCAAAATAGCGATTCAATAATGCGTCCACCTCAGGAACAGAATAACTCTGCTGTGTCATGGCTTGAATTTGCCCAGCTAAATGTTGTTCATACGCCCAATAACGCTGTAAATATAAGCGGTTGTCGTCTAAAACTAGCGGTTGAAGTGGGATATTTTTGGTGTCAGGGCTAACGTGGGCAACCACGCCTGAATTGAGTAAGAGTTTTTGTTGCTCTAGTTCCACTGTAATGCAGTTATGCCCTTGATTTTGCTGAGCAGAAAGATTTTTGAGCAACTGTTCAAAATCGGTTTTTTCGGTGTTTTTGAGTGGGGTTAATTGGCTTAAAAACTGTGTGAAAGCGGTGTCGAGATGGGAAAAGCTGGAATCTGTGGTCATTTAAATTTTTTGCAAAGTAACAGAAAGTTGATATTCAAACAATTCAACATCATTTTTCTTTTACAGTCCAATTTAATCTTACAGGCATTAACTAATATTGTAACTACCTAGCTTGTTTTAATTATTATATTGTCTGAATCAGGATTTACAGGATTTCAAAATTCACAGGATTTATCCTATAGTCTTATAACCAGAGAAAATCCTGATTCAGACACAAGCAAGCTAGTTACCTAATATTTTATTTGGCTGATAATTAACTGTATCTAAATAGGATGTTTTTTACTGAACCAGTCAATTAATTCTTTTTTATTAAAAGTTGTCGTTAAAGATATATTATTTTCTTTCGTATAATCGATAATTAATTTTTTTACTGTTTTATGCTTAGTTGACATTATTTATAATTCCATTTAGCTTAATCAATAATTAAAAATTGAGAAGGTCATTATTATGTTACGATTGTACAGACGTTGCAGTGCAACGTCTCTACGAAAGAATACTAATCAATCATCATTACTAACTATTTACTTTTACGGCATTCAAATAATAATTATTTGAATGCCGTAATCTGTCTTTAAGTTAATTAGATGGATTTAATAAACCTAACAGCATTTGAGCTTGCTCGGCGGCCTCGTGACCTAAGGTGGTTAAATACCCACCGTCCGCTTGTGAAACTAAGCCTTTATCAAATAAACGTTGGGTTGCGGCGACAATTTCAGGCGCGGCACTGTGTTGATGTACTTTAATGCCAGCTTGTGTAGTCGTTAAGTCATAACGAACCAAAATATTGAGTTCTTCGACTAATTCTTGTGTGTAGGGCATGTTAATTCCTCGTGATAGTAAAAAGTTTGTGAGTTATACAGTAGTCTTTAGGCTTTAGCTATTCTGCAAGCACAGGCACTGCCGCTAACAGGCTTTGAGTATAGTGGTGACGCGGCGCAGTTAAAACTTGAGCAACACTGCCTTGTTCAACAATTTTGCCTTGATACATGACCGCCACTTCATCGGCTAATTCAGCCACTACGCCAAAATCATGAGTAATAAACAAATAACTCATGCCATATTGGGCTTGCAAGTCTTTTAATAATTGAATAATTTGCGCCTGCACTGAGACATCTAACGCGCTGGTCGGCTCATCGCAAACAATCAATTTAGGTTTGACTGCCAAAGCCCGCGCAATACAAATCCGTTGTCGCTGTCCGCCTGAAAACTCATGCGGATAACGTAAAGCGGCGGTTTCGGGCAAATCCACTTGTATTAACAACTCACGCACCCGCTGAGCGCGTTCATCGGCACTGACTTGTGGATGCAAAGCTTGAATGCCTTCGGCAATAATATCGCCCACCAGCATTCGAGGATTCATCGAGGCAAACGGGTCTTGGAAAACAATTTGCAAACTGGCGCGTTGTTGTCTTAACGCCTCACCCGTCAAACTGTGCAAGGCAACACCATCGATTATCACCTCACCGCCGCTGTTGGGGATTAGGTTTAATAAACTTTTGCCTAAACTGGTTTTACCACAACCCGACTCGCCCACTAATGCCAAAGTCTTACCCCGCGCTAAGCTAAAACTGACCCCATCGACCGCTTTAACATGTCCGACTACGCGTTTAAACAAGCCTTTGCGTATCGGGTAATAGCATGAAAAATCAGAGACTTGTAACAGCGGCATGTCGATTTTTTCAGCAATGGAGCGATTGGTGGCACTGCTCATGCGTGGCAGGGCATTGAGTAACTGGCGCGTATAAGGATGCTTGGGATTGCTAAAAAACGCCGCCGTGTTACCTGTTTCCACCAGCTTGCCGCGTTGCATCACCGCCACACGGTCAGCCACGGTGGACACTAAAGCTAAATCATGACTAATCAGCCACAACGCCATGCCCGTTTGCTGTTGAATGCGTTTAAGCAAGCTTAATAATTGCGCTTGAATAGTCACATCTAAAGCCGTGGTCGGCTCATCGGCAATTAATAAATCAGGATTAGCGGCTAAAGCAATGGCAATCATAATGCGTTGCCGCTGTCCGCCTGATAATTGATGGGGATAATCTTTAATGCGTTTTTCAGGATTGGGGATTTCGACTTGTTGTAATAATTCTAAAACCCGCTGGTGTCGTTGGGCTTTGTTTAATTTAAAATGAATCATTAAAACTTCTTCAATTTGACTGCCAATAGTCATCACAGGATTTAATGACGACATTGGGTCTTGAAAAATAAAACCAATACGCCGCCCACGAATACCACAGAGTTGTTGTTCTGAATAATGTAACAAAGCTTCATTATTCAAATTAATTTTATCAGCGGTTAATTGGGCATTATTAGGCAATAAACGCACAATTGATAATGCGGTAATCGATTTTCCACTGCCCGATTCGCCCACTAATGCAAAAGTCTCGCCTTGATAAAGAGTAAAACTAATACTATCAACCACGCGCTGAGTCTTATTAAAACTCACGCTTAAGTTTTCAATGCTTAATAAGGGTGTACTTGGCTTAGTCATTCATTAATCCAATAAAACATCTGTTGAAAACTATTCATTGTGATAGTGATAAACAATGAATGGTTTTTTAATAGTATAATTGCAAAGCGGGTGTTTTGATAATTCTGTAAAGGGAATATTAATAAAATAACGTTACTGGATAACTTTTAAATACATTATCATTACTTGCCAAGATAAAATTTTCTTGCATAGCTTGTGAAATTAACAATCTATCAAATGGGTCTTTGTGATAAAAAGGCAGTTGTTTTAATGCAAGAATATGATTTAAATTAATTGGCAATAGTTTTATATATTCATAATGAATTTGCTCATCGACAAATTTATCTAAATCAATTTCAAATTCTAGTTTCCCCAGTTGCAATTTTATTTGCATTTCCCAAAGACTAGCATGACTTAAAAAAATCTCATTTTGTGGATTTTGATAAGCATCTATTAGCGTTGGTGATAATTTTTCAGGACAGAAAAGCAACCATAAAAAGATATGGGTATCGAGCAGTATTTTCATTTTGTTTCGCCTAGCCAAAATTCATCTGATAATGATTCACAAAAATCATCACTCATTTTCATTTTACCTAGATATTGTCCAATAGGGCGTTTATTAGTATTTACAGACTGTTGTTTTTCTGTATCCAATAAAATAACTTTTACCGTTTTATTTTTCCAAGCGAGATATTGCTGTGGTATTTGTACAATACCGTTACATACTTGGGTTTCAAATTCTATTGCGTGCATGATGGTTTCCTCAGATTTATGTAGTTTTTGTAATTACTTAGCCTCATCTCATTGTCTGAATCAGAATTTTCAAAATGATAGAATTAACAGAACTATTCTGTTAATTTTGTAAATTCTGATTCAGACATAAGTAAGCTAGGTAATTATTAGTTTTTAAATATATGCAATTAATCGTGTTCAAAAAGTCAAATTCAGATAGTCATTTTATATGAGCTACCTGTTGTTTTGCACAGGCATCAATTAAGTTTTGTAATATCTGTTGATAAGGAATATGCTCATATTCTGCTTGTTGTTTAAAAAAATCTAAACTGCTTAGATTAATTTCAAGAGCAATTTTTACAGTGGCTTCGCGTTTAATTAATTGGCTTGGTGGCGGTAAAAAATCATCTACTTTTTCGCCCATAGCCAATGGTTCATCGGTGTAAATTATTTTCTTTTTCATAACGTTTTTTTCCTTGCCGCCAAAATCCCGCGCCGAAAATACGAATTTTTCCATCACGGTAACAAAAGCGGACGGTTAAGATTGAATTATTTATTTTGCCCAAACAGAAAAAGCGTTCTTCTTGCTGAGCGTGTTCTAAATCACGAATGATTACGCGTTGAGGGTCATCAAATGCGTTTTGGGCAAATTCAAACGATACACCATGTTTGATTTGATTAACTTGGTTTTTATTTTCATCCCATTCAAAACTAGGTTCTTGGTTTTGCAAATAGTATCTCCTTATAAAAAATCCTGTTAATTATTGTAATGGTTAAAACACATAAACAAATGTAGGATGGATTAGCGATAGTGTAATTCGCTATCGCTCATGCCTTAACTCTATCGTTATTTAGTTTTTCCGTAGTATTTTTCGAGAATTTTTGTAGCGATAGATTGAATTTTTCTAGCCTCTTTTTTATTTGATGCTGACAACAGAGAATTAATATCCTTGTCTTTAATCGCTAACTCATGGAAATTATATTCTTCAACTAATTTAATCCAATTTGCTAGTGGTTTATCGTCCAATATTTTTGTCAAAATCCTTGTATCACTTGGAAAAGCATTGTTTAAATAATATGCCCATCTATCTGGAGTTATTTTTTTAAGAATTTCTGATGCTTCAATTTTGGCAATTGTAGAAACGCCATAATAGTTTCCTAAGACAACACAAAGAAGCGCGGTTATGCAGACAGGTAATGCGGGGGTTGGTATTGTTGTACCCAGCTTAGAAAGATTTTTAACTGGAGCGGGTTCATTATAAAAGTTATTAAAATTATCATGTGCATCAATAATAGCTTTAGCGGCTTTAAGAAATGTATTGCTACGAAGATTTTCAGGAACAAAATCAAAACCTTTTACTTTTAATAATGCACTTTTCAATCCTCCAACAACAGTTGATTTACCATCAGCATAGGCTTCTGCATATGCGTGTCCTACTTGCCATTTTTCAGTGTCACGCAAGTTAGCCCAAATTGCAGGAACAATCACATTTATATTTGCAAGCGTATGTTCTAAATTAGCACCCGTATTCTTTTTTGTTGCATTCATTAAAACACTAATTGCTAATTTATTAAAAAAGTATGGGGAGCTTTTTAACATTTCAACATGAGGATGATCCAAACTTAATGTTGTACCTTCGAGATTATTTCTGAACTCAACAAATTTTTTTGCAACCTCTATTTTAGGGCGACTAAGAACACCACTCACACATGCTATTAATGAACTCATAGCTTCTACTTGGTGAATTTCTTCGGAGTCACTTTCTGTTACCTCCATTTGTGAAAAATGTGAAATTAATTCGTAAGTATTCCGTAATCGCATTCCATCTGTTGATGTAATAATAAAGAGTTCTTCAGCGAGTCGAATAGCATCTCTAGTTGTTAATATATTATCTACATCTTCATCTTCATCTACGTCAGGTTTTCCTAGCATTTCGCCAAGAAAACTCACACCAACTGTGGCAAGTTCTTTTTTTAATGCTGCTATTGTTTTCACCCAAAGATAATTAACAGCTATTTCATAATGACCAGAATCAAAGGCAGAAACAATCTGAGATTTATCTTTTGCACTTAACTGTACTGCGTGATTTGAAATTTCAGTTGGTGTTTTTGCATTTATTAGAGAATTATTATTCTCTGGTTGCCAAAGTGTCATATTAGTCATTATTGTTTCCTTTAAAATCTGACCAGCCGTCTTGAGACTGCATAAATACAGCAATTAAATTATTACCAATCTCTTTTCCAAGTGTCGAAAAAGCTCTTTTTCTTGCGCCACCAACTATATTTTCTTCTTGAGTCGTTTTTACAAAACAGTTATATCCGAGTAATTGTCCAGAATTATTAAAAATAATAATTCCATCAGAATTCAGCATCCCGTTTAATAATTTACCTTTGCTTTCTATTTGTGATGGAAGAATTTCATTCTTTTTAAAAGCTTTTACCATATCAGGAAAATTAATCGGTTGCTCTAATATTACACCATCTTGAGATAAGAATAATGGCGCATCATTGAGATTAGTTACTGCAATAATGCAACCATGAGATTGGCGTAGTGCATCAAATAATAGTCTTTTTAATAAACCGAATGTAGGTTCTTGTTCATCGATACTAGAATTTTCTGTTATAGCCCTGACCAATTTATCTAAATATTGAAGTGGTGGTGGACTATCCTCTTTTCTATGATTTAGAAAAATATAGTGGTAGTTTCCATTATTACAGCGGATTTCTACACAATCGTGGGCAATTTGACAGGCTTTGACAATTGCAAAGTCAATATCTTTATCCATTAAAATGTCATCAACTATTACAGATATTGGATTGCTTGAACCCTTAAATACTCCATATTCGATAGAATCGTGATTATCTTGGATGAAAATCAACCAACCATCAAACGCCAGTGGTGCGCATTTTTTTAAAACTTGTTTTATACCATCAGCATTTGGTTCTGTTATCCCTATTTTTACTCGCTCACTCTCTGGTAACATCGTGCAAGCTGAATCAATTTTATTTGTGATGTAAACTTCAGGGCAAAGACTAACTCCTTCTTCTTGATACCTTGCAAGGAGTACAACTAACTCAACTAAATGGAGAGGCTTATTTAGCAGAGGTAGCTTACTGCTATCGCAGAAGTCATAAACTTTACCTAGTAGATGACTTCTAAAAGTAATATTTTCATTTGACATTATTTTTTATTCCATGCGGTATATATATAAACTCTGTTTTACGCTGAACTTATTTACTCAGAACAATAGATTACTCTAATTTAATTAGCCATTATTTACCAATTCAATCCGCATCGATAAATCAATCGCCTGAATATTTTTAGTCAACGCGCCAATAGAAATAAAATCCACGCCTGTTTGCGCCACCGTTTTAATAGTATCTAAATCAATATTACCTGAGGCTTCTAATTCAATAGTATTAGTTTTTAAAGCCACAGCTGTTTTTAAATCTTCTAAACTAAAATTATCTAACATAATCCTATTGGGTTTTGCAGATAGTGCTTGTTTATATTCATCCAAGTTTTCCACTTCAACTTCAACGCTAACATTACTTTGTTGTCGCGCTAATTCTACCGCTTTAGCAATTGAACCTGCGGCAATAATATGATTTTCTTTAATTAAAATCGCATCATATAAACCCATACGATGATTATGACAACCACCACAGACCACCGCATATTTTTGCGCGGCGCGTAAGCTGGGAATAGTTTTGCGCGTATCTAAAACCTTGCAAGTAGTGCCAGCAACCGCCTGAGCATAACGCCGCGACACCGTTGCCGTTGCCGATAAAGTTTGTAATAAATTCAACGCAGTACGCTCACCTGTCAGCAAAGCTCTGGCATTACCACTGAGCGTACATAACAAGGTATTAGCCGAAACACTCGCGCCTTCGTCAATGTGCCAATGAATCATTAATTCAGGATTGAGATAGGCAAACACCGCGTTAAACCACGCCGTGCCGCATAACACCATGTCTTCGCGGGTGATAACTTTAGCGGTGGCTTGCGTGTTTGCGGGGATTAATTGCGCGGTTAAATCGCCCGTGCCTAAATCTTCTAATAGAAAGGGAGTAATGTCGGGTGTGGTCATAAAAGTTATTATTTATTTAGCTGAGAATAAGCAATTTTCATTTCTTTTCTAGCCATGTTGAAAGAAAAAACAAAGCCATTGAACCTGCAATATTGACAGCTAATTCCGCATGGCGAGGCGCAGGTTTAATAGGATTTTTACCTGTGCCATGTGCATCACCAAGACGGTTTCTTAATGTTCCAAGTCCATTCACAATAGCAGAACAACCGCCTAAAATTTGTTTAAAAATATCTTCGGTATGTTGGCTAGGAGATATATTTAATTCATTAGAAGTAAGTTTATATAACTCGTGTAATTCAATATTTTTACTGTATGGAATACCTTTATCATCGAGTATATGTTTACAAACGGTTTCTAAAAGAGACCGTGCGGTTGTTATTGCGCCTTCTGGGTCTGTCGTTCTACGGTCAAGAGCTTTTTGCCAAACGGCATGAACATTTTGTTCATCAAAAGCTTTTAATAGTTTTGATGTATTGGCATCAACAGGTCTAGTACCTTTATTTTCTAAGAAATCCAATAATGGTAAAAACTCCTGCCAAATATACTGCCTCCTTTCACTATAAGAACTAAATTTTACTTTTATAAATTGCCAAAATTGAGATAAATCTCTACTCGTTCTAATAAACGATGGTAATAACTCATTATATTTTTGATTTTTAATAAAGTAATTTCTAAGTTCTTTATACACCTGTTCATCTTCATCCTTAGACTTTCCAGTTGCTATTGAAATAGCAATATTTTGTAAAGCTTCTGCTATTTCAATATCATGTTTAAATTCTTTGAGCATAAGAATAGTGATTATTATCTAACCTTGATAACGCTCTTTAATGGCTTGCGCTAATTGATGCACGGCCATTGCGTATTTATTACTGTTGTTATAGCGTTTAATCACTTTGAAATTAGGATGAACGCGCCAGTATTCATTACCTGTATAGGTACTGAGTTCAATCACACTAGGGTCAACACTAGGTGCTGCCATTTCAGTGACAGGATGCGAGGCTTGCCAGCCATTTTTAGAAAAATAATGCGCCACACTGCCAATAGCATCGTTGCTATCCCATAAATCTCTATGACCATCGTGATTAAAATCAACGGCTAAATGTCGAAAACTGCTAGGCATAAACTGTCCAAAACCCATAGCCCCCGCCCACGAACCCACTAATTCACGCGGTTCATAATTTTCTTCACGGGTCATCAATAAAAAGTTTTCTAATTCACTGGCAAAATAACTACCGCGTCTATGGGTATCAAAGGCTAAAGTGGTTAATGCGTCAAAAATACAGGTCTTACCCATGTTTTTGCCAAAATACGTTTCTACACCAATAATGCCGACAATATATTCAGGGTCTACATGATAAGTGGCACTGGCTTTGGCAATGGCAGACGCATTCGCACGCCAAAACTCGACACCATTAGCAATATGGTCATCGGTTAAAAACTTATTGCGATAACGCGTCCAACTACCCAAGCGCGGTTTGCCTGTACTAGGCGCGGGACTTTCTAAGCGAATCACTGACTCTAAGCGTTGCGCTTGTGAAAATAAGCCATTCAAATAGCTTTCAGAAAACTGATGCTTATGCACCATTTGTCTAATGAAAGCCTGCACAGCGGGTGAATGGGCATAATCGCCAGCTACGCTGTCACTATTATAATAATGCGGCGTAGTCATTGCCCCCGAAGCAGTATCATTAGGATTGACGGGCATTTTAGCGCGGGGTTGCGCTGGCACTGTGTCATCGGGTGCAGGCATTGCCAAGTTACTATTTTGCGTATCCAAATCACTAGCACAGCCTACCAATAAGGCGATAGCCGCAAAACGCAATAGGTGTTTATACATTAGGGTTGCCACAAAAAACCTCTTTTCATTAAATCATTCTAAAGAACACGCTCAATTGAGCGTAGTTGTACAATTGGGTTTGGAGTTAAAACTTAAACAATCAATTCCATTAACGTGCAAGCTTTAAAACGTAAAGTCCTAACTGACTTTATTATTCAGCGGTAATAGTCTCAAAACTACTGGCTTTGGTAAAGATTTATAGATAGCCAAAGGATTATTGCAATTAAAAAGCGCACTTTTTTCGCTCATAACGGTAGAATGAACAACTGTGTTTTATATTATTGGATAACAAACGTGTTTAGAGGAACAACCATACTTTCAGTGCGCCGTGGCGGTAAAGTCGTCATCGGCGGTGACGGACAAGTCACTTTAGGCAATACCGTGATGAAAGGCAATGCGCGTAAAGTGCGCCGCTTATATCACGATAAAGTCATTGCGGGATTTGCAGGCGCAACTGCCGATGCCTTTACTTTATTTGAACATTTTGAAAACAAATTAGAAAAACATCGTGGCAATTTAACAAGAGCCGCCGTGGAAATGGCAAAAGATTGGCGTACTGACAGAGCGTTGCGCAAACTCGAAGCCTTGCTAGTGATTGCCGATGCCAAAACCTCGTTGATTATTTCAGGCACAGGTGATGTCATCGAACCCGAACACGATTTAATGGCAATTGGCTCAGGTGGCTCGTATGCTCAAGCCGCCGCTCGCGCTTTATTAGAAAATACTGAGCTGAGTGCGCGTGATATTGTCGAGCGGTCGCTCAATATTGCCGCTGATATTTGCATTTATACCAACCATAACCTGCGTATTGAAGAACTAGACGCAGAAGAATTTAACGAACACGAGTAAGCGCATGACTCAAATGACACCTAAAGAAATTGTCAGCGAATTAGACAAACACATCGTAGGCCAGGCCAACGCCAAACGCGCCGTGGCGATTGCCTTAAGAAACCGCTGGCGCAGACAACAAGTCGGTGAAAACCTACGCGAAGAAATCACCCCTAAAAATATTTTAATGATAGGGCCTACTGGCGTGGGTAAAACCGAAATCGCCCGTCGTTTAGCCAAACTCGCCAACGCGCCCTTTATTAAAATTGAAGCCACTAAATTTACCGAAGTGGGTTATGTGGGCAGAGACGTAGAATCGATAGTGCGTGATTTAGTCGATACTGCGGTCAAAATGACCCGTCAAACTGAAATGGAAAAAATGCAAAATCGCGCCGCCGATGCCGCCGAAGAACGCATTTTAGATATTTTATTGCCTAGTGCCGAAGGCGGCATGTTATCGGATACTGAATCGAACACCCGCCAAAAAATGCGTAAAAAATTGCGCGAAGGCGATTTAAACGACCGTGATATAGAATTGGATTTAAACGTGTCGGTGGGCGTAGAAATCATGGCTCCGCCCGGCATGGAAGAGATGACCAGCCAATTGCAAAGCATGTTTCAAAACATGGGGTCCAATCGCACTAAAACCCGCAAACTCAAAATCGGCAAAGCCTTAGAAGTGTTGCAAGAAGAAGAAGCCGCTAAATTGGTCAATGAAGATGATATTCGCGCCCGTGCGGTGGAATCAGTTGAACAAAACGGTATTGTGTTTTTAGATGAGATTGACAAAATCTGCAAACGCTCTGAATTAGGCGGTGGCGGCGGTGAAGTATCACGCGAAGGGGTGCAACGCGATTTATTACCTTTAGTGGAAGGTAGCACGGTTAGCACTAAATACGGCGCGATTAAAACCGACCATATTTTATTCATCGCCTCTGGCGCGTTTCATGTGGCAAAACCCTCGGATTTAATTCCAGAATTACAAGGACGTTTTCCGATTCGCGTCGAACTCAGTGCCTTAACTGCCGATGATTTTGTCAGAATTTTAACTGAGCCTAATGCGTCACTAACCGAACAATACAGCGCGTTATTATTAACCGAAGGCGTAACCTTAAGTTTTAATGAATCAGGTATTAAACGCATTGCTGAATTAGGTTGGGAAGTCAATGAACGCACTGAAAATATCGGCGCGAGACGATTACATACAATGCTTGAGCGATTATTAGAAGATATTTCTTATAACGCCCCTGATTTAGTTGAAAAGGCTATTATTATTAATGCCCAGTATGTTGATGAACATTTAGGCGAATATGTCCAAGACGAAGATTTAAGCCGTTATATATTGTAGAGACAATTATGGAAGTTAATTACTCACTCAATACCAATACTGACGAAGAAATAGAAGATGTTATTTTGGCTTGTGCTATCGAACAAGGATTAAATACAGAAACTGTTTCTAAGAAAGTATTAATTAATTTGTTAAATGAAGATTAATGGTTCTATTGTATTCGAGTGGGTGATTATCGTTTAAAATTTACAGTGTAGACAATAAACTTGTTTTAATTCTATTATTACATAGAAAAGATATTTACCGTTTTTTTTCTTAACGATAATGAAGATTTAAATCGTTATAATTGGTAATTCAATGACAAGGCGTTCAAAACGTGTTTTGAACGCCAATTTATACTCTCGCAGAATTAAATATTATGTCAGCTATTTTAAAATCATTTATTAATGAAGCCGACTATTTGTCAGGTGAATTAAGTAATGAAATAAAACACGAATATATTGATGGTGAAGTCTATGCCATGAGTGGCGCGAGTGGTAATCACAATCGTATTGCAGGTAATTGTTTTGCTAAATTACATACGCATTTAATAAATACGCCTTGTGAACCCTTTATGTCAGATATGAAAGTTAAAATTGACACACGTTATTTTTATCCTGACGTAATGGTATTGTGCAATAATCAAACTACTGATTATTACAGCGAACAGCCCTTAATTATTATTGAAGTATTATCAAAAAGTACGCGCCGCATCGATGAAACCATTAAACGAGAAAGCTATCAAAGCATAGCTTCATTACAAAGCTATATATTAATTGAACAAGATTTTGTTGATATTGAAGTCTGTAATCGCATCGACAATTGGCGTTCTAAACATTATTTTCTAGGCGATGAAATAACCCTAGCTTCTATTGAATTAACATTTAGCGTAGCTGACATCTATTACCGCGTAATAAATGACGATATGCTAGCTCTTATTAATAATCAGGAAAACTTATGACAAACACCACCCATTTTGGTTTTAAACAAGTCCCCGCCGAAGAAAAAGTAAAGCTGGTGCGCGGCGTATTTGATTCGGTTGCCCATAATTACGATATTATGAATGATTTAATGTCTTTGGGTATTCACAGAATTTGGAAACGCATAGCCATTCAATTAAGTAATGTCCGCGCTGGCGAAAAAGTATTAGATTTAGCAGGCGGCACGGGCGATTTAACTATTCTATTTGAACAACGCGTCGGTAAAGATGGACAAGTGGTACTCGCTGATATTAATTCAGAAATGCTCCGCACAGGACGCAATCGTTTAATTGATAAAGGACTTATTAATAATATTAAATACGCCCAAGTGAATGCCGAATGTTTACCATTTGCTGATAATAGTTTTGATTGCGTTTGTATTGGTTTTGGATTAAGAAACGTCACCGATAAAGATGCCGCTTTGCGTTCGATGTATCGCGTTTTAAAACCGGGTGGACGAGTAATTGTATTAGAATTTTCACACCCAACCGATAAATTAACTGAAAAAGTTTATGACTTTTATTCATTTAATTTATTACCTAAAATCGGTAAAGTGGTGGCAAAAGACGAGGATAGTTATCGTTATTTAGCAGAATCGATTCGTATGCACCCCAAGCAAGACGAATTAAAAACCATGATGGAAAATGCAGGTTTAGAGCGTTGCGAATATTTTAATATGACCCAAGGTATTGTCGCCGTGCATAGAGGTTATAAAATTTAATTACAGGAGTGCAAACCTCGGTTTGCACTAAATAGGTATCGCTTATGTCATTAAATACAGCCAATCAATATATAAGCCAAGAAGACTATTTAACCGATGAGTTAATAAGTGAATTTAAGCGGGAATATATTAATGGTTATCTTTATCCAATGGCAGATTCAACAGTTAATCATAATCGTTTAATGGTAAATGTATCAGTTGCTTGCGGAAATCATTTACACAAGACAAATTGTGATGTATTTCATTTAGGTTTTAAAGTAAAAGCCAATAACAATTTCTTTTATCCTGATGTATTGGTCATCTGTAATGACGAGCAAGGCGATGACTATTACACTGAAAAACCATTAATTATTGTTGAAGTGTTATCTAAATCAACACGGCAACGCGATAAAACCACTAAATTAGACTGTTATAAAACTCTCGCTAGTTTGCAAGAATATCTATTAATTGAACAAGATTTTGTTGAAATAAGCCTGTATCGCAGAGCGAATAATTGGCAAGTCGAGTATTATTATTTAGGTGATACCATACATTTTAATTCCATTGATTTAACGCTCGCAATTGCCGATATTTATGCGCGGGTTAATAATGAAGATATGCGCGATTATTTATCTAAACTAGCCACTACTGAAAACACAAACCCCTTATGACCATAAAACCCATTATTATTGCCGCTTTAGAAACTGCACTCAATCAGTATATTAGTTTAGATGATAACGTGAATAGTTTTCTCGCGCCATTAAACGGTAAAATTATCGCCATTACCGTTACGCCGTTTAATGAAACGATTTATTTATGTCCTAATAATCATAGTATTCAATGTTTAGATGTTTATCCTAAAACCGCTGATACGCAGTTGACGGGTTCATTATTTGCGTTGGGATTAATGGGACTGAGTAGTAATCCTATGAATAGTTTATTTTCAGGGGAAGTGCTTATTGAAGGCGATACCCAAATAGGACAGCAATTTCAAAGCTTATTTAAACAACTCGATATTAATTTAGAAGCTAAATTAGCGCGGTATACAGGTAATACTATTGCTTCGGGTTTGGGGCAGTTATTTAGAGCAGGTAAAGAATGGGGGCAAGAATCATTAGAAACCTTGCGTTTAAATACCAGTGAGTTTATTCAAGAAGAAACGCGTGATGTTCCCGCATTTGCTGAAGCCGAAGAATTTTATAATGCAGTCGATGAATTAAGACTGGATTTTGATAGATTGCAATCAAGATTGGAACGATTAGAAAAGCTTGTGTCATTAAATATAAATTAATGAATAAGGCTATAGATATTCGTCAAGGTGACGCATTACTTCTTTTTAAGCAAATAGCCGATGAAAGTATTGATTTAATTATCACCGACCCGCCTTATAATTTAGGTAAAGATTATGGTAATAATCATGATTTAAAAGGCTTTGATGATTATATGGCGTTTACTAGACAATGGTTAACTGAAAGCAAACGCGTTTTAAAACCCACAGGGACACTTTATGTATTTATGGGGGTAAGATTTATTTCTTATCTTTATGCTGTATTAGAACAAGAATTAAAGTTATTTTTTAATTCATGGGTAGTATGGCATTACACTCAAGGCATGGGCAAAACAAAAGGATTTTCACCGCGCCATGAGGATATTTTAGTCTTTAATAAAAGCAAAGACTTTATATTTAATTTAGACAATATTCGTGTACCTCAAAAATATTATCGAACGCGTAATAATATGCGCGGCGCGAATCCAAGTGATGTCTGGCAATTTTCGCATGTGCATTATTCCAATTCTAATAGACAAAATCATCCCACGCAAAAACCAGAAGGTTTAATTGAACGCATGGTTTTGGCTTCTAGTCATGAAAACCATTTAATTTTAGACCCATTTTCGGGGAGTGGTACAACCTTGCGAGTGTGCCAACAATTAAATAGACGTGCCATTGGTTTTGAATTAAATCCAGAGTATGTGGCAATAACTAAACAACGTTTAGCTGAGCCATTTGCAAGTTTTGATAGTGTTGACCCTAGAATGGAACGTGTACCTAATGATTTAACACATGCCGATATTCGTCATGATTATCTTAATAATCATATTCATTGGTTTTTAAGTCATCATGAAAATGTATTAGAGACATTTAAAAAATCGGTTAAAGAAAAATATGGGGATGAGATAAATACTAAAAAAACAGACCCCACACAATATGAAATTTTTGGGTAATTATTAACCCTTCTCTCATTTACTACTGAAATAAAGGTAATCCGTGATTGCACCTAAAATAGTTTTTCGTTTAATTCATATTAGCTGGGTTTTAGTCTTTCATGGACTCGATGAGCTGGTATTAAAAACCCATTTATTTACCCCAATTCGTTATTTAATTATTTTCTCGCCTTATTTTTGGCTGAAAAAAAAATCCGACCCACGCGGCGTTAGAATTCGCCGTGCTTTAGAAGATTTAGGGCCTATTTATGTTAAATTCGGACAAGCCTTATCTACGCGTAGAGATTTATTACCTGACGATATTTCAGATGAATTAGTCAAACTCCAAGATAGAGTCCCGCCTTTTAGTAATGAAACCGCAAAAGCCATTATTGAACAGCAATTAAATATGAGTATTGCACAGGCTTTCGCTGAGTTTAGCGTTGAACCATTAGCCTCCGCTTCAGTGGCGCAAGTGCATACTGCGGTATTACATAGCGGCGAACAAGTTATTGTTAAAGTATTACGTCCCGATATTGAACAGCGGATATTATCTGATATTGCGCTATTATATGAATTAGCCAAATTTGCAGAACGTTTTTGGGCAGATGCGCGGCGATTACGTCCAATAGAAGTAGTCGCCGAATTTGAAAGAACCACTTTAGATGAATTAGATTTAATTCGAGAAGCGGCTAATGCGGCTAAATTTAGACGTAATTTTGAAAACTCGCCTTCATTATATGTGCCGCAAATATATTGGGATTATACCCGCCAAAAAGTCATGGTCATGGAGCGTATTCATGGTATTCCTGTGGGAGATATTGAACAATTAACTGCCAATCATGCTGATTTTAAAAAACTCGCTGAACGTGGCGTTGAGATATTCTTTACCCAAGTATTTAGAGATAATTTCTTTCATGCTGATATGCACCCTGGAAATATATTTGTCGATGTGCCTGATAAATATATTGCCGTTGATTTTGGTATTGTCGGTTCATTATCAATGTCAGACCAACATTATTTAGCGGAAAACTTTTTAGCGTTTTTTAATCGAGATTATCGCAAAGTCGCTGAAATGCACGTTGAATCGGGTTGGGTTGCCAGTAATACCCGTATTGAAGAATTTGAATCAGCCATTCGTAGTGTGTGTGAACCGATATTTGAAAAGCCTTTAAAAGATATATCGTTTGGGCAATTATTATTACGTTTATTTCAAACCGCACGACGTTTTGAAATGAATGTGCAACCGCAATTAGTATTATTACAAAAAACTTTATTGAATATTGAAGGCTTAGGTCGGCAGTTATATCCTGAATTAGATTTATGGCAAACCGCAAAACCGTTTTTAGAAGGTTGGTTTCATGAACGTTTTGGCCCTAAGGCTAAATTAAATCAATTAATCAAACAATTCCCCGAATTAGCGGCTAATTTTCCTGAAATACCCACATTAATTCATAAAGCTTTAAGCTCAGCGGCAACAACGCAACAACGTGCTGAGGCGCAACAACGAGAATTAAAATTATTGCGTGAGCAAATGGAAAGCAATCATCAAAGCACGTTATGGGCAATTATTACGGGTGCAATTATTATTGCTACGGCGATTATGTGGCAATAACACAATCTTATTTTTAATAACGCAACTTATAAACCTGCTAGATTCAAAATCTAGCAGGTTTTTTTAATGGTAAAAAATCTATGAAAAACGCTTATATTATTGGCTGGGATATTGGTGGGGCGCATTTAAAAGCGGCGTTAATGGATAATACGGGTGTTATTATTCAGACCACACAACAAGCCTGTCCTTTATGGCAAGGTATTCATCGTTTAGAAGAATCGGTGCAAGTCATAATGCGTTATTTTGATTTAGACAGCAATCAAATAAGCCATGCAATTACTATGACAGGGGAATTAGTCGATTGTTTTATGAATCGCTATGAGGGTGTGGCGCAAATTCTTAATAGTATGAGTTTGTTATTTGCTAATAATGAATTATTTGTGTTTGCGGGTTTACAGGGTTTATTGCCTTTATCACAAATAAAAATACAGCATTATGAGCAAATTGCTTCGACTAATTGGTTAGCCAGCGCGACTGTCACTGCACAATTAATAGGCGATGGTTTATTTGTTGATATTGGCAGTACCACTACTGATATTTTAGTATTAAAAAATAATCAAGTGTTAGCACAAGGCATGACTGATTATCAGCGTTTATGTACACAAGAATTAATTTATACAGGCATTATTAGAACGCCTGTGATGGCAATAACGCAGTCTATTCCTTATGAGACTCATAGTAATAATATAGATAATCATGAAGGTTTATCTGTGGGTATTATGGCAGAGTATTTTGCTACTATGGCAGATGTATATCGTTTAACAGGTGAATTAAATGAAGCACACGATCAAAGTAATACCGCAGATGGCGCGGAAAAAACCATAATTGCCAGTGCGCGGCGATTATCTCGGATGATTGGTTGTGATTTTTTTGAAAGTGAATTAAGCCGTTGGCAAAGAGTCGCGCAGTATTTGCGCAATCAACAATTAAATAAAATTGAATTGGCATGTAGTCAGCATTTATTAAATGCCAGTCATAATAGTCCATTAATTGGTGCGGGAGTGGGGCGGTTTTTAGTTAAACAATTAGCGCAACATTTGCAACGTCCTTATATAGATTTTTCCGATTTATTTGAGCAAAACCCAATAGCTTGTAGTTTGCAAACTGCTGATTGCGCTCCTGCGGTGGCGATGGCTTATTTAGCTAATCGTTAAAGTGCTTGAATACCAATACGGCGTTGCCAAAATGCCTGCTCAGGCCAGTGGCAACCGTTGCGATAATGCTGTTGGCGTTCATTGAGATAACGTTGCAAGCTGGTGTTGGCGCGTTTAGCGTAATTACGCACTGCTTCAACGGGTTCTATAGAATTAAGTTGGGCTTCAATGACAGTAACGGCGGCTTTGGCATCATTAAAAGCCCCTGAAATGCCCGATGAGGTCAACGGGTCAAATGCCATTAGCGCGTCACCCACTGCCAGCCAATTTCGACCAGCGGCGCGTTCGACAAAACCGCTGTGTGCGGCAAAACTGGCAATAGGCTTAGATAAATTAAGCGGTGGTTTGACAGTATCGCTAAGTAATTGCGTTTGTCGCCAAGCACTTAGATAAGCGTTTGCCTCATAAAAATGTTGTTGAAGGGCTACATCATGGTCGGTCATTAAAGTGACAATAACCTGTCCGTTAGGCAAATAAGTGGCATACCACCAACCATAAGGGCAAGCTTCTAATAAAGATAAGCCTTTGCAATGACTGGTTTTTTCTGGGGTGATTTGCACGGCTAGGGCAATGAGTTTATCAAGGCGATGACGTTTGACAGCTAAACGTTTTGCCAGTGGAGCGCGTCTTCCTGCGGCATCAACCACTACTCGCGCATGAACTACGCCTTTGTTTTCTATAGTGACGCGCCAGCCGTTAGCATCGGCATTAATCTGCTTAATACCCGAAGGACTGATTAATTCAATACCACGCGAAACTGTTTGTTGGCGCAAATAATCATCAAATAATGCACGGTCAAGATGCCAACCGTGTCCTTTACCGCGCAGTAAAAAATGATCCAGCACCGTCTTAGTATCGCCCCAACGCGATAAATTACCATGATAAGGGCGATGTCCTAATTGTGCTAAATCGTATGGCAAACCCAACGCTGCTAAGGCATGAGCGACATCGGGGGTAGCTGATTCACCGACACGAAACGGTAAGTGCAAGGGTTTATCGATTAGCATAATCCCTTGCACTCCCTGTTGTACTAAGCCCAAGGCGGTAGCGCACCCAGCTACGCCACCGCCTAAAATTAATACCTCAACATGTTGATTA
The DNA here is from genome assembly GCA_049296695.1 of Methylococcaceae bacterium. Lineage (GTDB taxonomy): Bacteria > Pseudomonadota > Gammaproteobacteria > Methylococcales > Methylomonadaceae > UBA10906. Next base: position 32,806 of record JBAQSX010000084.1, read on the forward strand.
ATCTTGTTCACTGTCAGTAAACGGTGGATAAATTGGATTGATGGGTGGAATAAAAGGACGGCTTAATGTACGCGATACTTCCACAAAACGGGTTTTATGGTCGCTGTCTTTTTCTAAGACAAAACCCAAGCCCGACCAATACAAGACCATATCAGCGTCATCGGCAAACTGGATAAAATCAGCACCTTGTTGATCATAATCATTACCAATCCATGCCACTTGTGTGCCTGCTTTGCCATTATTGGCAGAAGCGTCCAAGTAAACAAATTCAGGCCGTTGCGCGGGCCACCACCATAAAATTCGTGTTATTGAACCATCATCTATGGGTTGTGAAGAGCATTCATTAAAGTCCGCTTGCCAAGGCACTGCCATATAACGGGTAATATCGCCCGGTTCCATGCCACGCTTGGGATTGAAATCTAAACTTAATGAACCATTTTCAACGGCAGAGACGCGAATACGGAACGGCTCAGCATAAATGTCAGGATTACGCGAAATCCACGTCATTTCAATACCGGGTGAAAATGCCCCACCCACACAATTTTCTAAAACAGCGCGGCTTAATTTTTCAGCAACTGGGGTGGCATCTTCGGTATTAATAAAGCAACCGTCAGCCCATTGCTGCATGAAAAAATATTGGGTATCGGTTAAGCGTAGATATTGACTGGTTCCTTGATTGAGTAGTAGGCAATTATCCCCTGCTAAATAAGGCATCATGGTTGCACCATTACTACCTATGATGACATTTTCACTGTCAGGTGGGCGGATAAAATCGAGAATATAATTGCGTAAGCCTTTGAATTCCATTGCACCTTGACCGTTATCATCCATTTTTCCTAGTTTGTTTAAGTCAAAGGTATGCGGTTTAGGCGGAATTGCCGCCACCCAAGGATATAAGGTAGCGCGTTCCAGCAACGGTTTAATCTCTGTTTGGAAATTAGGTAAGTAACCCTGTGAACCGCTTTTCCAAAAACCATTAGCAAAAATCTCAGGATAATGACCATCTTTTACCATTGCATCAAAAATAGTGTCATATAAAGTCACTAAATTAGCGATTTGGGGCGCGTAAGAAGGTGGACCTACTAAAACCCAAGACGGTGTGACGCTAATAACAGAGTCATCATCCATAACAATAGTGGCCTGCACATAGCCATCCGAGGTATCGTCCCACCAATTATCATTATTGGCGTACTCACCAATTTTGGGGTCTTTATCAGTAGAACCCGAAATGCCATACCCCCCTAAAACCAGTAAACAACCTTGAGCATCGGTGCGTAATTCACCTAAAGTGTCGATGGGTTCGTTAGTGGGTTGCAAGGTACCTTGGGGAAAATTCGCGCCTTGATAACCCTCAGGTATGCTACCACTGTCAAACGTCACCCCGCTGATATTAGCCCCTGAAATAGAGCGCGGCCCTGCATCAATGATGAGTTTGAGTCTATCTTCGCCTGTGACCTGTGCATTACGCAACGGATGGTTTGACGCATAACCATCTTCACCCGATGAGGTTGCAAAGGTGTACCAGCTCGCTTTTTTATTAGCTAAATGTACTGTCCAAGTGATTGATTTCACGCCCTCTGTGGCTAAGGTTATTGCTTGTCCATCATCGGCAAAAATTTGAAACCGCGCCGCTTGCCGACACAAATAGCCTTCTTCATCACGAAAATCCGCTTCAGTAAACACCGAACCGTCAGGATTGCTCGGCAAACCGCGATACTCTGAAGGTTCGATGTAAAACTTAGTTTCGGAATTACCAACACGCGCAATACCGATGGGTGGATAAATTTTATAGGTTTTGTCAGTCATAGTGCCTCCTAAAATATCAGTTACTAGCAAAGATAGTCGTCAATTGTTGAACATACTCAAGTGCAGTCAACAAAGGGATTAATTGCGTATCACGCGTTGATGGATCAGCGTATTGACGAATTGCGTCAATGGATTCTTCAAGACTTTTACGCAAACTATCGATATTCGCATCGGCTTCATAAAGGAAAGTAGGCGCGGCATTAGGGCCTACGGCACTATCACCATCGGTATAGGCAGGTGTAGTCATTAATGTACGCGCTAAATTAGGCAGTACATAGTGCATCAGTGGCAAGGCAACCGTGAAATAAGGGTCTACTTCTGCCCAGCGACCATGCAGACATTTGGGTTTTACAAAGGTACGTTCTAAAGCTTGGAGCATAATGCTATAGGCGTAATCAAAACACTTAGCCAGTTCCACTGCCATAGGATTGGTGAAATACTCGCGCTTGGGATTAGAAATAATCGGATACGTTGACGGGAAAGCATCGTTTGATTGGGTGATAGCGCGGAATTTCATGAAATGCGACATTTCATTGGGTTTGCCAATAATAGGACCATAAGTGAGGTCAGTACGCAGACCATAATGATTGTAAGCACCCCATTTTTCGGTGGGATTTAACGGTTTGCCGCTCGGTACGCTACCTTCACCTTGTTGCACAATTTCAGTAATCGCCAGATTAGCGGTTTCCATATTCGTCACTTCAACGGGCTTGCCGCCAAACTTACCTAAGTAAATATCTTTACGTTGACGAGCGCAATGGTCGCTTTCAAACAAAACTTGCGAACCGTTATAGCTTTGCAGACCACTTTGTAACGCGCCATATAATTGCGCGATGGTATTGTAATTATCGCCTTCGGGAGGCGCGTCACTGGGTGCGGGGGTTTCAATTGCCGTGAATACATTGGCAAACACATCAACTGAAGCGCGATATAAACCAATGTAAGGGGTAGTGTTGGTATTAGCCTGAGGCAAATAACAAGGATAAGTCGGTGTGTAATCTTCTGTAAAACGAGGCTTTCCACCGATAGCGACCAATAAATTTGCCGCTTGATTTACATGGAACATTTCTTCTATGACCACACTACGCAATAACTGATACGCGTTGCTATCGGATTGGCTAATGGAATACAGCGCGGTGAGATAAGCGGGGATGGTGGTAAATTCAACTTGAATGGCCAACTGCGCGGCTTCTTGCAGTGCCGCTCTATCATCATGACTAGAACGTAGTCTTTTGAACAAATTCTGTGGCGTTGGAGTGCTAGTTTGGGGCATGTGTCCTCCTCATAAATAAATTATTTAAATGACGTTACTTAGTAGTAATGCTATTCACTAAAACTTGCTAAGTAATTAAACCTTATCGTGAATTAATTAATTCGTCTATGATTTTTTTTAAAACTAGCATAAATAATCAGATGCTAAAAATATAATATTATTAACTCAAGTGACGCAGTTTAATGAAGTCTAAAGCTTACTTTGTGACCTAAAACAACAAAGTACAAAGCAAGCTTTGAGCTCCATTGCATTGCGTCACCTCAGTACCTAAACAAAAATCCTACTACTCTTTGCTTGCATTTAAATCTTTACATCTTTTTTACCGCCCTCGCGTTACAGTAACTCATTACTTATCCATTCAGGAGAATGTTGATGACTGTTATTTATGCGTTGAGCGGCTTATTAGCCGTGGCTTTGTTTGTCTATCTGGTGGTAGTGTTATTTTTTCCAGAGAGGTTTTAATCATGAACAATGACTGGCTACAAATTCTTTTATATCTCATCTGCTTATTAGCCTTAGTTAAACCCTTGGGCTTATACATGGCGCGGGTTTATACAGGTGAATCGGTATTACTTAATCGTTGGTTCGCGCCAGCAGAAAACGTGTTGTATCGCTTTGCAGGGGTAAAACCTGAGCAAGACATGCGCTGGCAAGATTACACTTGGGCGTTGCTGAGCTTTAATTTATTAGGTGGTTTGGTGGTGTTTGGTTTGCAAGTCTTGCAATTACAACTGCCATTCAATCCGCAACAATTAGCCAATGTTTCAATTGATTCGGCGTTTAATACCACCATTAGTTTTATCACCAATACCAATTGGCAAGGTTATAGCGGTGAGGCGACCATGAGTTATTTAACCCAAATGCTGGGTTTGTCGGTACAAAACTTTTTATCCGCCGCCACAGGCATGGCGGTGTTAGTGGCATTAATTCGTGGTTTTACCCGCACTCATGCCAATGGTATTGGCAATTTTTGGGTGGATATGACCCGCAGTACCTTATACATTTTATTACCGCTGTCACTGGTGTTCGCGCTGTTTTTGGTGGGTCAAGGCGTAGTGCAAACCACCCAAGCTTATGCCACGGTCAGTGTTATTGAACAAAGCACCAGCGAATCCCCCACAACCCAAAGCTTAGCTTTAGGCCCTGCGGCTTCACAAATTGCCATTAAACAAATTGGCACCAATGGCGGTGGCTTTTTTAATGCCAATTCCGCGCATCCCTTTGAAAATCCTACCCCATTAAGCAATTTCTTAGAAATGCTGTTTTTGTTAATCATTCCCGCCGCCTTGTGTTACAGCTTTGGCTTATTAATTCATGATACCCGTCAAGGCTGGGCATTGTTGAGCGCAATGACTTTAGTGTTTGTCGCTTTGTTATTAGTCACAGTGCATTATGAATTTATCACCAATCCGCAATTAGTGGCTTTAGGTTTAGATGCCACAGACGGCAATATGGAAGGCAAGGAAACCCGTTTTGGTATGGTCAATTCGGCACTTTGGGCAACCGCTACTACGGCGGCTTCTAATGGTTCGGTCAATGCCATGCACGATTCTTTTATGCCTTTAAGCGGTTTAGTCCCCTTGTTTTTAATTCAATTAGGCGAAGTGATTTTTGGTGGTGTCGGTAGTGGTTTGTATGGCATGTTGATTTTTGTACTGGTCGGCGTGTTTATTTCAGGCTTGATGATAGGTAGAACCCCTGAATACATGGGCAAAAAAATCGAAGCCTTTGAACTAAAAATGACGGCAATTATTATTTTAATTCCTGCTATTTGTATTTTAGGCGGCACAGCTATCGCGGTGCTGGTTGATGTGGCTAAAAGTTCGGTGGCAAATCCTAGCGCACATGGTTTTAGTGAAATTCTGTATGCGTTTTCTTCGGCGACAGGTAATAACGGCAGCGCGTTTGCAGGTTTAAGTGCTAATACCCCGTTTTATAACATTGCCTTAGGTATTGCCATGTTAGCGGGTCGGTACGGCATTATTATTCCTGTATTAGCCATTGCAGGTTCTTTAGCGGCTAAGAAGACTGTTCCTGTCACCGTTGGCACTTTGCCCACGCATACGCCGTTATTTGTGATGTTGTTAATCGGCACAATTTTATTAATCGGCGCATTAACTTTTGTTCCCGCCTTGGCATTAGGGCCTGTGGTTGAACATTTAATGATGCACAGCGGACATTAAAACATCGTCGGAGGTCAGGCTTTGCCTGACCGTCAGGCAAAGCCTGACCTCCCCAGAATTCATCGAGAATCCTCATGACTACACATAGCTTAGCTTTATTTGATAAAGCCATTTTACAAACCGCGTTAGTCGATGCCTTGCGTAAACTCGCGCCGCAACAACAATGGAAAAATCCTGTGATGTTTGTCGTTTATTGCGGCAGTATTTTGACCACAGGTTTAGCTTTTAACGCCTTATCGTTAGACGATAATCACGAAACCGCTTTTATTTTTGCCATTACCTTTTGGCTGTGGTTCACGGTGTTATTTGCTAACTTTGCTGAAAGTGTTGCCGAAGGACGCAGTAAAGCCCAAGCGGCCTCATTGCGTAGTGCTAAACGTGACATTGTGGCAAAACGCTTAACTGATGCTAAGGATAAAGAACATTATGTCCCTGTGAGCAGTACCTTATTACGGCGCGGCGACATTATTTTTATAGAAGCGGGGGATTTTGTTCCCGCTGACGGTGACGTGATTGAAGGCGTGGCATCTGTTGATGAAAGCGCGATTACAGGCGAAAGCGCGCCTGTGATTCGTGAGTCTGGCGGGGATTTTAGTTCGGTGACAGGTGGCACGCGGGTGTTATCTGATTGGCTGGTGGTGCGCGTTGCCGTCAATCCGGGTGAAGCCTTTTTAGACCGCATGATTGCCATGGTTGAAAGCGCGTCACGCCAAAAAACCCCTAATGAAATCGCCTTAACTATTTTATTAGTCGCCTTAACGCTAGTATTTTTACTGGCAACCGTCACCTTATTACCGTTCTCACTTTACAGCGTTGCAGTGGCTGGCGCGGGAACACCTGTGTCAATTACTGTGCTGGTTGCCTTATTAGTCTGCTTGATTCCAACCACCATTGGCGGTTTATTATCAGCTATTGGCGTGGCAGGTATTGGGCGGATGATGCAAAAAAATGTTATCGCCACCTCAGGCAGAGCCATTGAAGCCGCAGGTGATGTCGATGTCTTACTACTCGATAAAACAGGCACTATCACCTTAGGTAATCGGCAAGCCTCAGTATTTTTACCTTTGAATGGCGTAAGTGAATTGGATTTAGCCGATGCCGCGCAACTAGCAACGCTCGCCGATGAAACCCCCGAAGGGCGCAGTATTATCGTGCTGGCTAAACAACGTTTTGCCATTCGTGAGCGTAACATTCACGAATTAGGCGCGACCTTTGTCGCCTTTAGCGCACAGACGCGTATGAGTGGAGTCAATATTGGTGAACGGCAAATTCGCAAAGGCGCGATGGATGCTATTCGTCAGTATGTCGAAGCCCAACACGTTAAATTCCCCGAAGAAGCCACCCGCATTGCCGATATGGTAGCGCGACGCGGCAGTACCCCTTTATTAGTCGCTGACGACCATCGGGTTTTAGGGGTGATTGAACTTAAAGACACCGTGAAAGGCGGCATTAAAGAACGCTTTATTGAACTGCGCCGCATGGGTATTAAAACCATTATGATTACAGGCGACAATCGTCTAACCGCCGCCGCGATTGCCGCTGAGGCAGGGGTGGATGATTTCTTAGCCGAAGCCACCCCTGAGGCTAAGTTAAGATTGATTCGTGAACAGCAAGCCGAAGGTCGTTTAGTTGCCATGACAGGTGACGGTACTAATGACGCGCCAGCCTTAGCCCAAGCCGATGTCGCCGTTGCCATGAACTCAGGCACACAAGCGGCAAAAGAAGCGGGCAATATGGTCGATTTAGATTCTAATCCCACTAAATTGATTGAAATTGTCGAAACAGGCAAACAAATGTTGATGACACGCGGCGCGTTGACTACCTTTAGCTTAGCTAATGATATTGCTAAATATTTTGCAATTATTCCCGCCGCTTTTGCTAGCACTTATCCGCAACTCAACGCGCTCAATATTATGGGTTTGAGTAGTCCTAATAACGCGATTTTATCGGCGGTGATTTTTAACGCTTTAATTATTATCGCCTTAATTCCTTTAGCTCTAAAAGGCGTACATTACAGCCCCCAAAGCGCGGATATTTTGTTACGCAACAATCTATTACGTTACGGTGTCGGCGGGGTGATTGTGCCGTTTATTGGCATAAAGTTAATTGATTTAGGACTTGTGGTTATTGGGTTTTGAAGGTGTAAAAACGCTGTATAAAGACGTTGCAATGCAGACGTTGCGGTGCAACGTCTCTACGGGCTTTAACTATTTGAATTAAAGGATACTTTTATGTTACAGACTCTCAAACCTGCCGCCCTATTATTACTAAGCCTTAGCTTACTGACAGGGATTATTTATCCTGCACTGGTTACATTAAGCGCACAGCTTTTATTCCCCGCGCAAGCTAACGGCAGTTTATTAATGGAAAAAGACAAAATTGTCGGCTCAGAACTCATCGGACAAAGCTTTACACGACCTGATTATTTTTGGAGCAGACCTTCGGCAACCTCGCCCGCTTACAATGGCTCTGCTTCAAGCGGTTCAAACTTAGGGCCAACTAATCCTGCTTTAATCAGTGCCGTTAAAGACAGAATTCAAGCCTTGCACGCAGTCACAGCCGACCATAAAAAAGCCATTCCCGCTGATTTAGTCACTGCCTCAGCCAGTGGTTTAGACCCGCATATCAGTCCAGCGGCGGCGGAGTATCAAATAGAACGGGTGGCAAAAGCGCGGCATTTAGCCATTAACGTAGTGCGCGATTTGGTTAAACAGCATACTGAGGCGCGGCAATGGGGTATTTTTGGGCAAGCACGGGTGAATGTGTTGGCATTGAATATGGCGTTGGATAAACAACGCTAATTGACTTATAGTAATTCAACTTTATGTTGGTGATTATAAACAGCACGAGTGCCAGTCCTCCAAAGGACTGGCACTCGTTTTAACACCAACTAAAATTGGAATTACTATAACTTCGGGATAAAAAGGATGTTATCCCGAATAGTTGATGATGATTAAACGGATAACGTAAAGGTATGCAAAGTATTCAATAAATCTTTATTGGTAAAAGGCTTAGCTAAAAAACCACAAATAATCCCTTCAGCAATGGCGTGACGCACCACAGGGTCATCATGATAATGATAACCCGAAACCAGTACCACGCGTGGTTTGTCTTGTATCATGGTGCTGATACGATGCGCGACTTCTAAACCATCCATATCAGGCAGTTTGGCATCTAAAAACACAAAAGAAAATTCACCGTGCATGAGTTTAAAGCAAGCATCTTCGCCACTGTAAGCGGTAATCACATTTAAACCTTGTGATTGAATAATATATGAAATCACCCAACACATATCAGGTTCATCATCGACAATTAAAATCGGTGCATTCATAGCAACGGTAAGGTAACGATAATGGTAGCCCCTTCACCATAACGGCTTTCGGCTTGAATTGAGCCTAAGTGTTGTTGAATGATGCTATAACAAATCGATAAGCCCAAACCCGTGCCTTGTCCTACTGGGGATGAGGTATGAAACGGGTCGAAAATTTTATCGAGTTCACCTGCGGGAATACCAAAGCCTGTATCCGCCACGCGTACAATCACTCTGTCTTCAAAGGTTTCTACCGTAATCGTTAATATGCCGCCTTCGGGCATGGCGTTAATCGCATTCAAAAACACATTCATAAACACTTGTTGCAATAAGCCCGACACCCCCGACACTAAAATATGGGTTTTTTGCGGAGGTAATAAAATCTGAATTTTTTGGACTTTAGCTTGATTGGCAACCAGTTCGATAGTTTCTTTTAACACCGTGATTAAATCGACTTCAACCATTTCAGTATCGAGCGAAGAACGCGCAAAACGCAGTAAGTTTTCGATAATCGCTGAGGCTTTTTGAATATTTGTTTGGATTTTTCGGGAGCATTCTTTATGAAAATCAACGGTAATACTGTCTTCTAATAAAAATTGCGCCGCTGAAGAACACACCGCTAACGGATTGCGAATTTCATGTGCAATACCGCCTGCCATAACGCCTAAAGCGGTCAGTTTTTGGGATTGCCGTAATTGCAGTTCTAATTTACGTCGCTCAGCTAAATCACGACCGACTACTACTGTGCCAACCGTTTGTCCGTAATCATCTTTCATTGGTGAAAATACCCACGAAATTAAAATGCTGCCACCATTATTGGGGGTTAGCAAATGAAACTCGGTGGTATGGGATTCATTGCTATTACGCATACGCATAAAAATAGAGCGTACCGCTTGTTTTTGGTTGGTATCGCAAAACTCAAAAAAATACTGTCCGTGGACTTCGTGCGAACTCAAACCTGATAATTTTTCTGCCGCCGAGTTCCACGTCAAAATGCGCCCTTCAATATCGGTGGATAACACAATATCGCTAGCACTTTCCACCACTGAAGCAAGATGGCGTTCAACACGCCGCACTTCTTCGGAAAGGCGCACTTGTTCGGTGACATCTTCCATGAGTAACATAATCTGATTGGTCGGAATGGGTAAAATAGAATAATAATAAATACGAATCGGTACGCCCGGTGCGCGATAGGTCATTTTTTGACCGTTCACAGGTGTTCCGCTACGAAACACATTACGAATGCGTTCTTCAATGCCTGTGTTTTCCAAAATAACTGTGGGAAACACTTCTGATAAGGGGCGACCGACAGTATTGGCTTTATTACGCTGGCTTTTTAATAAAAAATTACGATTAACTGAGACCACATGCAGTTTTTCATCAACCATCAATACTGAAGAGGGAATCGCATCCAAGAGCATGTCATAAAGTAGTTCAAAATTATTTCTAGCTTGATTTTTAAAGGGATTATCTAACATGATGCTCGCTTAAGCAGGCGAAATTATAAACAGGCCACGGACCGCTGATAAACCCTTTGTCTATTAATTCATCGTTTAATTGAGTCAAACGTGTCTTAAAAGCGGTTAGATGACAGCGTGGGACGAGATAGCTTAATAAATAAGTGCGTTGTCCATTAAAAACACTCAACTCAGCGCAATGTTCACGGTATAAACTAGCTAAGGCATTGTTTAATAAATCGCTCTGTTGTAAAACCGCTTCAGATACAGCATAAGCACGTTTACGCGCCAGTAAGTAATCATAACCACTACTTATATTGCTGGGCGCAATTTCACTCTCGGTGGGTAACGGTAAGCGAATGCCCATCTCTTCACAGTCTTCTAGCACTGCTAAGCGACTATGATAAGCCACTGAATTACGCGCTAAGTGTTCAATAACAACGGCTTGATTGGCTAATACACTGCCGTAACGCACAGGAATTAAGGTCGTTTGTTGATGAATTAACATAATGTGTTTGCCATAAGCTAATACTGGCTCGGCTTCACGACTCAGTTCACTTTCACAAGCTTGCACAATCGCGCTTAAACCATTCGCGCTAATCAACTGAAACGGTGGCGCGAGTGTTAATGTTACCGACTCAGCAACAATGCCATACAGTAATAAACTCATCAGCTAGTACGTTGACAAAAACTATAAGCCGCCCACGGGCCAGTGATGCGAAAGTTAAAACCGTAGTCAGCATAACGACTACCCAACTCAGCAAGTCGCGCTTGAAAATCAGTGACCCCAGCAATAGGCATTAAATACGCCCAATGCAAAATTTTATCCTCAGCTAAACGCCGTTCACAAAAATCTCGCGCCTGTGCGTTTAAATCTGTTTGCCAGCTATTTAACAGTTCGGCTAACCAATCATTTAATTCATTATTTAACTGGCGACGGATTTTTTGCTCTTCCAAATGCCGCCGTCCCGCGCTTTCGGGTAACACAAATCGTCCTGAGGCTACGCCTTGCGTAAATAAAGCTTCGATGGCTTGTTTGCGGTCTAAACTCGCGTCTACTGCCCATTCTTCACAGCCCAAAATATGCTCAAGAACCGCTAACACATCGTGTGAACGCCGTTGCATTTCTTGCTCTAAGGCAATCAAATTAGAAAACAATGTCCCAAACGGCACAGGATAAACCGCCGCCTCACGCATACATTGCTCAATAACTAAAGCGTGTCGACAAGCGCGCGGGGTCAGCCAAGCAACGTTTTGTAGATTCTCTTCGCCGACTTCGCCTGTGAAATCGGCTAAGGCAACCGCACTGATAATGGCAGTTAAATCCGCATAGGTATGACTTGTGATGGCATGACTATCGTCAATGCCATTTATGACAGGAAGCTTAGGCAAACCTTGGGTAAATCCATTGGCATAATGGGTAAAACCGTATAAATAAATGGCGGTTTTGCTTTGAGTTTCAAACAGCACGATTACGCCTCGCTACCAAACATCTCAGCAATCACCTCATCAAAATCAGCTTGTTCAATACGCACGGTTAATTGCATGGGGGCATTGTCGCCTTTGCTTTGTTGTACTGCTCTACGCAATGCCGCTAAGGCGGCGCGATTACACACCGCCGCGAGTTCCGCGCCACTGGCATTATCACAACGCTCAGCTAAGGCTTGCGCGTTGATATTGTCGCCTAAGGGTTTGTTGCGTAAATGTACCGATAAAATTTGTTGCCGCGCCTCTTCGTCTGGCAAACCCAGTTCAATAATTTCATCAAAACGGCCAGGTCTAAGCATGGCGGGGTCAATTAAATCCACGCGATTAGTCGCGCCGATAATAAACACGCCTTTCAGCTCTTCTAAGCCGTCCATTTCAGAGAGAAATTGACTTAGCACCCGCTCTGCCACATGTGAATCGGTTGAACCTTCGCCTCGCGCTGGCACAACGGAATCGACTTCATCTAAGAAAATAATGCACGGTGAGGCCTGACGGGCTTTGTGAAATAACTCGCGCACGCCTTGCTCAGAATCCCCCACATAACGCGACATTAACGCAGGGCCTTTAACAGAAATGACGTTCACGCCGCTTTCATTAGCAATGGCTTTAGCAATCAAAGTTTTACCAACCCCTGGAGGGCCTGCTAACAATAAGCCTTTAGGCGGTTTTACCCCAGCTTGTTGATACAGTTCGGGATATTTAATCGGCCATTCCACTGATTCAATTAAACGGCGGCGAATATCGTCTAAACCGCCCACATCAGCCCAGCGCACGTCAGGAATATCAACAAACATTTCCCGAATCGCAGAAGGCGATACTTCACATAAAGCGGCGCGAAAATCGTCCATCGTTACTGTCAAGGTAGCTAAGCGGTCGTAAGGTAATTCAGAGGCACTAAAATCAATTTCGGGTAATAAGCGGCGCAAAGAACTCATTGCCGCTTCACGACACAATGCTTCTAAGTCCGCACCTACAAAACCGTGAGTAACATCGGCTAAGATGTTTAATTCAACATCGGCATTCAATGGCATTCCTGTGCTGTGAATTTCAATAATTTCACGGCGACCATCACGGTCAGGAATCGGAATGCTGATTTCTCTATCAAAGCGGCCGGGGCGGCGTAAAGCGGGGTCAATGGCGTTAGGTAGATTAGTCGCGGCAATCACAATCACTTTGCCACGTCCTTTGAGTCCGTCCATTAAAGCCAATAATTGGGCGACAATGCGTTTTTCCACATCACCGACCACTTTATCGCGGCGCGGCGCAATCGAATCAATTTCGTCTAAGAAAATAATGCTAGGGCCTTTGCGGCTGGCATCTTCAAAAATTTTCCGCAGATGCGCTTCACTTTCGCCATAAAACTTATGGACGATTTCAGGGCCGCTAATGGTAAAGAACTGGGCATCGGTTTCTTGGGCAATAATGCGAGCAATCAAAGTCTTACCGCAACCAGGCGGGCCGCTGAGTAACACCCCTTTGGGCGCGTCTATGCCTAAGCGTTCAAATACTTCAGGATAGCGCAACGGCAGTTCTATCATTTCGCGGATACGGCGCACTTGTCCTTTTAAACCGCCGACATCTTCATAAGACAGGCGTTGCGCGTTAGCAGGATTGTTTTTAGTGTCGCCTGATTTGCCAATCACTAAAGTCGTGGTGGGATTGATGAGTACCGCGCCTTCTGGGGCGGTGCTTTCAACTTTGAAATCAGCCGAGCGACTGCCAAATAAATGAGCGCGTAATAAATCGCCTTTTTGTACGGGTAGACCATCGAGCAGACTGCCGATGTAATCTAAATCGCGTTGATTGGGGGTGACGCTGGTAGGCAATAACACAATGCGTGTCGCTGGTTTGCAAGCCACAGCCGTAATGACGACTTTTTCGTCCAAACTCAAACCTGCGTTGCGGCGCGTGAGCCCATCTAACTGCACAATCTCTTTGCCACGCATATCAGGATAAGTAGGCATCAGCTTAGCAATAGCGTTGCCTTTTTTACTGCTCAATTGCACGATGTCGCCCACCGCTAAATTGAGCTTGCTCATTTCAGCGGGGTCTAAACGGGCATAACCGCGCCCTGTGTCTTTAGGCAACGCCTCAACCACTTTGAGTTTGAGTTCTTGGGACATGACCGCCTCACACGTTGAATTTGACTTCTAAAATACCGTTGCGACAAGCGCGTTCCATTGCACTGCTTTCAAATGAACGCGGCAAGACAATTTCTTTATGATATTTTTTGCTACCGTTTTCAGCGTGCAAAGTCAAAATATCGCCGTTAAGTTCTAAAGTAACATTTTCATCGGCAACACCGGGCATTTCCGCTAGCACCAAAACGTGGTCGCTTTCTTCAATCACGTCCACTAAAGGCTCAGAGACTTCTTGAACCGTGGTTTCACCTGTTTGTTCATTGCGATGCACATTACCAAACGGCTCAACTGTTGGCTCATCATTGTCATTCAAACCCATTTTCACTGAAAAACCATAAACGGCTTTGGCATCTTTACCGCTACTGGTATTCATATCTAACACGCCACTGCGTTTGAGTTGCTCACCTTTTTCGGCCAAATCGCCCAAGCGTTCGACTAAATCGCCTAAACCTCTCAAAATACCTTCGACATTGCCCAGCGGATTAGCTTTTTTAGTAGTCATAATCGATTCATCCTATCTTAGTATTATTAATTTTTTTGAGTTTGGCATAGAGTGTTTTGTAATCTATATCCAATAGTCGCGCCGCTTCGGCTTTGTTATTACCCGTTTTTATCAATGTCTCTTGAATAACAATCCGCTCGATTTCATCGACTTTTAATTGAGTAATCGCTTTTAAAGATTTACCTTGATAAGCAAAATCCTGAACATAATCAGCATAGGATTGTTTCATTGGTGGCGGTAATAACGCATCTTCTTTAATGACTAAATTTAAATCATTAACGCTAATTTCTTGTTCTGCTATTAAAGCCGCACGTCGAATAACAGCGCGTAATTCACGCACATTCCCCGGCCAAAGATAACGTAATAATATTGTTTTAGCCGCAGATGAAAATTCTAAGGGTTCTTTGCCTAATTCAGTGCAAGTTTCTGTCACAAAACGCCTAGCTAAAAATAAAATATCTTCTTGGCGAGTGCGTAAAGGTGGAATGCGGATAATATATTCATTAAGACGGTAATATAAATCTTCTCTGAATTTACCTTTTACCACCGAATCGAGTAGACATTCATTACTTGCCGCTAATACCCGCACATCAACAGGAATGGCTTTAGTACCACCAATACGATAAATAACGCGTTCTTGTAGAACGCGTAATAATTTCGCTTGCGCTGATAAAGACATATTGGCAATTTCATCTAAAAATAAAGTTCCACCTTCAGCCGCTTCAAATCGACCTTGTCGAATAGAATCCGCGCCCGTATAAGAACCTTTTTCATGACCAAATAATTCATTTTCAATTAAAGAATCCGCAATTGCGCCGCAATCAACAGGAATAAATACGCCTGTCGCACGACAACTGGCTAAATGAATATTGTTGGCAATAAGTTCTTTGCCCGTACCTGTTTCACCTTGAATAATAACCGAGAAATTTGTATGTGCCACGCGAACAATATCTTTAGTCACACATTGAATTTCATGGCTATTACCCATTATGTTTGCCATACGGGTTTTAGTATCACGCGTTGTTTTACAATTAGAATTGTGTTTACCCCATCGGGTTTGCATAGCACGATTGACTAATTCTAAAACGCGTTTATTATCAAAGGGTTTTGGAATATAATCCCACGCCCCTGCTTTAATAGCACACACGGCACTGAGAATACCTGCATTCCCTGTAATAATAATAACGGGTAATTGCGGATAGAGCTGATGTGCATAAGCTAAAACTGCCATGCCATTAGGATCGGGAATAATACTGTCGAGTAATAAAATGTCGGGTTCACGTTGTGATAGCAACTGCATTGCAGTCTTGCCGTCATAACCTTGTTGGGTTTCGTAATTCTTTTGTTTTAGCAAATGTGCTAATAAGTCACAAATATCCTGATTATCATCAATTATTAGCACATAGCCTTGTTCAATTGTTTTCATTGATAAGCCCACTTGCACATTATTGTAATTATTAATGAAAGCGGTAGTTCAATCTAGTATCGTTAATGCTGGCGTTCTCGATTTAAAAAGACTGAAAATAAATGAGATTAAAACTTAAAAGTTTTAAACATGTCACTTGCTACCACTTTGCTGATAATAACTTAGTGTACTTAACACTAAATTAAGATTTACAGTGCAAATGGCTTGGTTGTGGCTGGTAGTTGATTGTATTCATATTTAATTATATTAGGTCGTCGGACTGGGGGGTTTACCTAAAGGTTGAATTAAAATAATGTCATTGGGAAGTATAGTATCAATATTATGTAGTAATCCTAAAAAAAGAATAGCGATTTCATTATCATGTAAAGTGCTATTAATACGTTGTGCAATGTAAGCATCACGTTGTTTTAATAAGCTTCGCGCCATGTTTTCAGTATCAGCATCACCTTTTTTGCTTTGTTGAATGCGCGCCATTAGGGCGTGTTCGGCTAACAACAGCTCTGGGGATTCTGTCCCCATAAGTGTAGCACCTTTGTGTTGTAAATCTTGTAGTAATTGGTAGTTTTGACTGCCTTTTATTGCCACTTCAGCAACAATTTCTGTTTCTTTGCCACAAACAGGTAAACCGTCTTGATAAAGTTTTAAGTTGGCATAGTCCAAGTCTAAACTTTCAATAGTAACTTTCAGTAAGGTCCAAAAATGTTCAATCGCGGCTTGTTGCTGGGTTTGAGTAATATCGCTTAATGAGCCTAAATCAACAGCACTGTGAATAATTGGAAAATGAATCAAAGCCCGCATGATTAATGACTCGCTAAATCGTTTGTTTCTGCTTTGGATTCAAGCTGTTGGGTTGCAGCGGCTAAGCTGGCTTCTAAGCGTTGCAGACGTTCTTCTAATTCAGGTGAAGGTAATGCCTCTTTTCCTCTAGCTCTAGAATCAAAGGCGGGATTGCCGCTCCACCAATCCAGTCCCATTTCTAAAGCTTTATCTACTGAACAGATAAGTAAGCGAATTTCTAAGGTGAGTAATTCAACTTCTACCAATCGAATACGAATATCGCCACTGATAACAATACCTTTATCGAGTAATCGCTCTAATAAATCAGCGACAGTGGTCGAGTTAGTTGAATGGGTTAGTTTTTTATTGTCGCTCATAATGTTAATCCCTACAGTAATAGACGCGATGGTCTTTAATCCTTACGCCGTACTTTAACTTAAGCGTCTTGGGTTTGTTCAAGCCGTTCTAATATATCCAGTGAGAGTCGTAGTTTGCCTTCTTGTTCATAGCGTTGCGCTACGCTAAGTAAAGCAGTTTGAGCGTTTTGACTCTCTTCACTATCGCTATATTGATCGATTATTTTTAAATAAACATCAACAGCTTGGCGTAATTCGCCTTGTTCGAGCCATGCGTTGCCCATGCGTAATAAAAAACTACGAGTGGCGGCGGTACTGTCTTGTGTTGTGCTAGTCATGACTGTGTTTCCTGCGCTTAATTATAGTAATCGCCCTAATGGGCCTAAATTCAGATTCAAATCCTCATCTTTGAGGTCGAACACTTCGCGTAAACGCTCGAGTTCTTGGGCTTGCTGCATTAAGGTTAAACCTAGTTTTTCGATTTCTTCTTCGGTTAGCGAGCCAGAATCCATACGCCGTATGGCTTGGCGTTCTAATAATTCATGCAATAGTTTGACCAAAGTTAAGACCAGTTGCGCTAAACCATTGCGGACTCTATCACCGTCTATATCTAATTTGTGAGCGGCGCGTTTAGTAGGATTGCTAGACGATGGTAAGTCGAATGAAGGACGAGTGGCACTCATATTCTCAGTCTCTGGCGCGTAAAAGTTTGCCTGTTTCTACTGAAGCAATTAATGCTTGTAGACTTAAATAAATCAAATCGATATTGGCAACTGAAATGGTAACGTCTGCCATTACGACTGCACCTTTGTTTAAAATGCGGTCTAGGGCTTCACATAGAGACACTTGTTGTTGCTCTTCTTGAAAACGTGGATTTCGGGACATGGTAGCAACACTCTGTTATGTTAAGAAAACATCGCCGTACCTAAAGCGATTAGTTCATTTACACCCACGGGCGCGGTTTGTCGGAAAATGCGCGTTTGCGGCAAGTCAGGAAAAATATCATGACTGCGTTTGAGCTGTAAGGCTTCACGTTCAATTAAAGCTTGGCATAAAGCACAACCACTAGCAGGAGTAAGTTGATTGATAAACAAAGCTTTGGGCGATATGCCTAAATTGCGCAATGACAAACTCATTTCATAAGTTTTTTCGATGGCTAAATGGGTGGCAATACTGACTGCGTACAAGCTGGTTTGTTGATTATCGTGTAACAACAAACGCAGTTTTTTTAATTCACGCGATAACTGCACTAAACGTTCGGACAGATGCGGTAAATGCAACACCTGACGGTATTTTAACAATAATGAAAAGAACAGTTTTAACCATTCTTGAATAACTTCAGGTAATTCTAATAGCCGCAGTAAATGTCCACTGGGCGCGGCATCGATAATAATCATATCATAACGATTTTGATCTAAATATGTCATAATACTAGTTAATGCCATAATTTCATCTAAGCCAGCGGGGGCTAAATCCAGCAAATGCTCCATAACTTCACGATCGAAGGTAATATCTAAATGGGGCAGGGCATTTAATAAAAAGGCTTCTAACTCAGTGCGATAGTCGTGACGGATTTTTTCAAAATCGGCTTGGGCATTAATCTCTTGGGCATCGACTTTGAATAATACCGACGTGGGTTGAGTGTGTATTTTTAAACCTAAACAATCACTGAGCGAATGCGCGGGATCGGTAGAAAATAATAAGATACGCAGGTGTGGATAGTCGTTGTGCAAGCGTAAGGCAGTCGCACAGGCTAGAGTTGTTTTGCCAACACCGCCTTTGCCTGCAAAAATTAATAAACGCAAGCTATCGGCGGGTAGTAACAGCGGATCGCGTACTTGCAAAGGCAAGATATAATCGCAATAGCTATTTAATAAAATGTTTTCATCAAGCTTAACGGCTTGAGTATAAAAAGTTTCTAAAATTTTAGCGCGTGGCTCTATAGCCAATAAGGGCAATCCCCAAAAAGTCACTTCAGGTAAATGATTAAGTGCCTTTTTTATGGCAAAGACTTGTTGATTACGCTCAGTCATACAAGCTACGCAGTCATTTTCAGGTACGATTTGATTAACTAACACATCACATAAAGCAATTTGTTTTTCTTGCAAAGCTTTAGCGAGCATCAAACTTTCAGCCACACTCAAGGCTTCGGCTAGCATCACCAATATAAAACGACACCGCTGAGCATCATGCAGTAAGGTCTGCATGTTTTTTAGGGCATCGTTCATATCTAATAAAAAATGATCTAAATGATCTAAATGATTATTGCCGCCAAAGCGTCCACGCATATAACGGTGTTTAGCCAGCAAGCTGTCTAAAGCAATTAACCAACGATGAATCAGCTGGGGCATTTCTAATAAACGCAGGGTATGTCCTGTAGGCGCGGTATCGACAATAATCCGATAATAATTATCTTGTTCTAACCATTGGGCGATTTTTAAATATGCCGCGAGTTCGTCCATACCGGGAAGAGCCGCATCCATTAAACCCTGTACATCATCGCTATCGAGAAATGTGCCGCGTTCAGCAATTTCTTTGAGTTGCTCATCATGTAGGCTTTTAAATTCTTGTAATGCCGCCGCCGCATCTAATTCACGGATTGTTAAATTGGAAGGCAGGGAAACACTGCACAAAATGTTGTGCAGTGAATGTGCGGGGTCAGTAGACATCAGTAAAAACTGATGTTGGGGATAATCTCGCGCTAGTTTTAAGGCAGTAGTTGTGGCACAAGTGCTTTTACCTACACCACCTTTACCACCAAAGAAGACTAGTTTTAAGGCAGAGGCTTGTAGAAAATCGGGAAAGACAGTGGGGTTCATAGTGACTCATCCTCATCGTCTTCAAAGTCATCATCCTCTACCTCATCATCGTCTTCTTCATCATCTTCGTCGTCAGAGTCATCCTCGTCTTCGTCGTCCTCGTCGTCTGCATCACCAATCATTTGCTGATCTTCATCGAGAGCATCTAATTTATCAAGGAGCAGTGTTTCTTGTAACTCAAATTCTTCTTCGGTAATTTGCCCTGTTTCTAACAGCATATACAGTTCAGTGAGGCTTTCACGAAGACGATCGGCTTCACCAGTCAATTCCTCTTCTGCTAAGGCATGAATTTTCTTAAAAATCCAATTAATGCCTTTGATGGGAGAAAACAGAATGTCATCGACCAGCAACATGGCTTAACCTCAGTCAGGATGAACACTATCGCTAGTCGACGCTTTCTTTTTCGCTGTGGGGGCGAGCAAGTCTAAAGTTACAAAATTATGCGGCGCCCAAGGGCCGGTATAATCGAACAAATATACGTTATCAAAGAGTTTTGAAGCGGCAAACACACCACGCGCAAATTCATCTAAGCGACTGCGTTCGACCAAACACGCCAGATTCATTACGTCTTTTTCTTTTTTAATTGGGTTTTCAATAATATCTTCGCAATAATCAAATAATACTTCTTTGACTTTTTCAGCTGATTCTTTTCTATCAGCAGTCCGTAGGGCTTCGTATAAATTGCCTAAACGGATTTTTTCATCACGTTGATTTCGACTGCTGGGACTTTTTGTCCAAATTTCATCACGGGTTTCGCTTAATACAGGATGCAAGGAGACAAAGTATTCGTAAATATTGGCAACATCCCACGATACCCGTAAACCCATTTCGACTCTGCCATTAAGGCGTTCAAAATGTTCTTTAATTTCTTTTTGATTCACGCTTAATAGTTTTTGTACAGCATCGGCATTACGCGCCAACACGCCAAAACGCATCGGTAACACGGTACTCACTTCAGTGAGTGAATGTAATACCGCTTGATGGGCAGTAATGTTGCGGCGTTCTGGACGCAGACGGGTGCTGAGAGTGTCACTGACTACCGCTCTTAAGCCGTCTTGATCAATGGCATAAACGGGGGCTGATTCCAAACCACGCACGTTATAGCTAGGCTTCACATCATCGGCGGCGC
Organism: Methylococcaceae bacterium; assembly: GCA_049296695.1. Taxonomy (GTDB): domain Bacteria; phylum Pseudomonadota; class Gammaproteobacteria; order Methylococcales; family Methylomonadaceae; genus UBA10906. The sequence continues at coordinate 53,473 of JBAQSX010000084.1, forward strand.
ATAAGGCATACAACACTTTAGCGCGATAACTACTGGTTTTAACAGCACTCACAAGATTCTCCCAAGTCAGACAACGCGTTTACTTTTTGCGTGTTGCACGCGATTCAAACGTTGATATTCAGCGGCATAAACTCGACCCAATTCGCTCAGTATTTGACTGCGTCCTGTTAAAGTGACGCAAGCTCTAAAACCTTTGAGCATACGCGGGGTACGAATTACCGCGAGGGTAGCGATAGCTTTCATTTAAGCAACCTCAATATTTAATACGCAAACCTGTGGTTCTTTTTTTATCAGCGGATTGAACGTTGCTGTCTTGAATAGCACAAGCGGCAGCGGCACTGGCTAATAATTGCTCTTTTTCAGCATTAATTTCAGCCATGCGATTATCGATACCGACAATGCGGGCGGCGGCGGCTTCACGTTCTTTAGTGCGTCGCCAGCGTTCTAATTCCAACGCACCGACTTGAAAATAGTCGCGATACACTTCTTGACGATTGCCATTAGCGCGACCTGAATGGGTTTTAATATCGGACACTGTGCGCCGAGGACGGGTACTTATTGCCATGTCGCTGTCTCCACTACTTTCATTTTTGTGCTGACTTTAATCGCTTCTGAGCCTAAAGGCGGACAAATACGACGAATTATATCATCGAGCATTTCATGGAACACTGAACGACCTGCCCGTTGAATTTTGGCAGTTTCCATGCCCAGCACGTCATAACAAATGTTATGAAACAACTTATCGCCAAAACGGGGTTTTAAACCTTGGATATGTAAAATTCGTGCAATGGCAATGCCTGCGCGTAGACCATGTTTAGTTTGATGCTCATTGCCGCGTAATTCTCTAACCAAATCAACAATATAACCCGCTTCTTTGGCATCTAATTCAGAACGTGCTTGTAGAATTTTCAATTCGGTATCTCTATCGGCAAGCCCTACATTAATGGTAATCATTCTATCCATTAGCGCGTCTTGGGTTTTGTGCGTACCTGCATATTCTTCGGGATTAGACGTAAAAATAGCGCGGAAATGCGGATGCACATCCATAAAGCCATCACCCGCTCCGCGCAAGCCAGGTAGATTCAAAATACCTTCAGATAATACCGACAACAACACATTATTGGTTTCGGCTTTGGAGCGATTAAATTCGTCATAAATCAACATATCGCCATTACGACATGCCGTGGTTAAACGATTATCTACCCACATCCGATTCATTTGTTCTTCGGTTTTTAAGACCGAATGAATATAGTTATCAACCACGCTACTTTTGCGATAGCCGATGTCTTTACCTGTTAAATCCGAGCTGACAAATTCTTCATTACCTTGCAGTAAAGTCACAGGACGACCCCATTGCGCGGCAAGATGAAAGGCTAAGGTGGTTTTGCCTGTTCCCGAAGGACCTGCAAAATGTACAGGATAGCCAGCGTGTAAGTACACTACCGCCCGTTCCATAATGTCCTGCACAAAAGACGTTATTACAAACTGATCGCTCGCTTCGGGAACGATGAGATCATCGGCAGACGTATATTGTGCAGCAGTATTTTGCTTAGTCATGAGAACTCCTGTAGTAAAGGTAAGTACCCTGCTTAATAATAAAACAAGGAGCGAGAAATCTATCGAATATGAAAAATGATTAGAATGTATTATTTTTTTAATAAATATCAGTAGAATTTTTTGTATTCATCACTTGTTAATTAGCTATAGTTTTTCTATTTTGAATTCAGTAGCATAGTTATTTTCGTTTGAAAATACTGCTTAAAAGTAGGCGCGAATAGGACTCGCGCCCACATCACTGAAAAATAGAAAAACTATAATTAAGCGATAAGTACCAATAACTATTTATTCTTCTTCGCGTCTATGGTGTTTCTTTCTAGGTTTTTTAGATTCATGTGCATCGGTTACAACAACTTCAGCTTCTGATTGTCCGAAAACCTCAACGGGCGTTGAAGATAGCTCAATAACTGGCGTAACATCGGTTGGCAAGGATTCGTTGGTTTGCGCAACTTCTGTTTTATTTATGTCATCATTTACCGCTAGCGATTCATCAAGAAGGCGAATGGCTATGCTGGGAATGACGTTTTTTTTTTGGATACGACTGTACCGAAAAATACCGCATGCGCGCCTGCACGATCTTGAGCGGCGGCATTGATGAAAGTAGAAACATCATGCGTTAGGTTTGCGATAAAATCAGCACGATCTTTAGCGGTACTAGCAGCCATGCTTTGACGATCAGCATGAAAACCCGCTAATAAATTTGAGGTTTGTTGCGACATATCTGCCACAAACGCTGCTCTTGCTTCCGCTGTTTGCCGACCCATTAACTGACGGCTATGACGGAAATCATTAACTAAACGATTGACATCATTGGCATTATCAGCGACAAAACTGGCACGCGCACGCGCGTCTTGAGCTGAATTTCTAGCACGCGTTGCTGCAAAATCCGCGATTTGTGTACTGACACTAAATACTCTCGCGTTTTGTTGCGCTAAACGTGAATCACGACTATCGTCAATATCTCGACGTAGTCGAGCCATTTGATCTGTTAAAAGACCCATAGCAATTCCCCCTTAAGTTCACTTTAACAATAACCCTAAGCTTGAAGCTTAGGGCAATGGAAAGCGCCAAGCCGTTGAATAACTCAACGGCTGGTCACTCTTACTCGATGCTTAAATTAATTAAGCAGGAGTAGCAGCGCTGGCGGTAAGACCAATCGCTTCAGCGTATTTCAAATATGTTTCAACAGAAGCGATAACAACGCGCGCTTCGATTGATAATAATTCGATACCAACCAATGAAACCTTAACCCAAGCATCAACTACAATGCCTTTGTCTAAGATACGGTCGACAACTTCAGCTAAGCTAGAAGAGTCAGTTGATTTTTGAACTTTAGCCATGACAGCATCTCCTAAAAGTAATAGATAAATCACAGTATTAACTGAGTTTTATGTGCAACGGTGTGTTGCACGCATTAAGTAATGCAACCGTTAAGCCAACTTTTCAGTTTCAATTAAAATACGTTTATATTTTTTATAACTAACTGAATAATAATGTTATTTATTAGGAATGGATTTATGCAAAAAACAAACAATGCGGTTTTTATATAGAAAGTAATGATTGATAGGGAAAATAAAACCCTATAAAACTATGGTATAAATTCCCTAGATGGGTGATTTATACCCTACTTTTTTTATAGTTTAGATTTGAAATTGCAACTACATACCAACTTTACAGTGCAGACATTGTGATGAAAGGGCTTTGCGGCTAATAATCATTGAAATCATTACAGACATGTGTATGTTATTTTTTTATTAAACAATAGGTTGTATAGATTTTAGTTTTAGTTGTTTTACGAATTCTGCTCAAATAAAGTTGTTACTCATTATGAAAAAAAAATTAGCCTACGCTATTACGCATTACTAACGAACACTCCCACAAGCGACCCGCGTCACTTTAGGCTACAATGCCTCATGTTTTAACCCAAGGGTATACGCACATGAACATAGCCGATTTAAACATCCAACAACTTCTAAATAATCTAGAAAGCCAACTCAAGCAAAGTATCGCCGACAGGCAACTCAAACAACCGCTCATTATTGGCATCCGCACAGGTGGTGTATGGATTGCAGAAATTATGCGTGAACGCTTAGGGATTGAAGAGCCACTGGGCATGTTAGACATTTCTTTTTACCGCGATGACTTTTCACAAAGCGGTATGCACCCCAATGTAAAACCTAGCTATTTACCCACCGATATTGAAGAGCGTGATTTAATTTTAATTGACGATGTGTTTTATACGGGTAGAACCATTCGCGCGGCCTTAAATGAAATTTTCGATTACGGAAGGCCCCATCAAGTGCTACTTGCGGTTTTAATTGAACGCAACGGCAAACAAATTCCACTACAACCTGACTGCGTGGGCATTCGTATCAAGCTCAATGAACAGCAACGCATCAAACTCAGTAATAACCCTCTAGCCATTCATTTAGATACCCAACCATGAGTCATAATTTACAACTCAATAGCGAAGCTAAGCTCAAGCATTTCTTAAGTATTGAAGGGCTGAGCCGCGAGTTATTGACTGAAATTTTAGATATTGCCCAGTCGTTTATTACCCAGCCTGACCAACAGATTAAAAAAGTGCCACTGTTGCGCGGTAAAAGTATTGTTAATTTATTTTTTGAAAACAGCACCCGCACCCGCACCACTTTTGAATTAGCGGCAAAGCGTTTATCGGCCGATGTGTTAAGCATGAGTATTGCCACCTCATCGACTTCAAAAGGTGAAAGTCTGCTCGATACCATTCGTAACCTAGAGGCAATGTTTGTTGATATGTTTATTGTGCGTCATGCCATTAGCGGCGCGGCACACTTTATTGCCCAGCACGTCGCGCCACATATTAGTGTTATTAATGCAGGTGATGGACAACACGCGCATCCCACTCAAGCAATGCTTGATATGTTTACTATTCGCCAACACAAAGGTGACTTTAGCAAACTGCGGGTTGCCATTGTCGGTGACATCTTGCATTCACGCGTGGCACGTTCTGAAATTCAAGCTTTAAACACCTTAGGTGCTGCCGAAGTACGCGTTATCGCGCCAAAAACCTTGATTCCCGCTTGTGTGAATAGCTTGGGTGTCAATGTGTCGCACGATATGAATGAAGGTTTGCAAGATATTGATGTGGTGATTATGTTGCGTCTGCAAAAAGAGCGCATGACTTCAGCGTTATTACCTAGTGAAAATGAATACTTTAAAGGCTTTGGCTTAACCGAAGCGAAATTAAAACAAGCAAAACCCGATGCGATTGTGATGCACCCCGGACCTATTAATCGCGGTGTGGAAATTGATTCTAAAGTGGCCGATGGTAAACAATCGGTTATTTTGCAACAAGTCAGTAATGGTATTGCGGTGCGTATGGCAATTATGGCAATGGCAATGCAAACGCATACGGTGGCAAGCTGAGAAAATCGTTATCTGACAAAATCTAAGGCAAAAAAAACGCGAAAACGTCTGATTGTTTTCGCGTTTTTTTTTAATAACTCAAGTTACGCATGATTCAAAAAATCAAATGCTTATATTAAAAAAATTGCGTTGTGGGCGCGAATTAATTA